>NZ_JMCB01000013.1:300000-478918 GCF_000737315.1 Hyalangium minutum | reverse complement strand
AACGGAACTCCGCGCCCATCGGTCAGCAGACTCCTCTTGGTGCCCGTCTTGGCGCGGTCGGTCGGGTTGGGGCCGGTCTTCTGCCCTCCCAGCGGAGCTTTAGTCATCGCCCCGTCCACGCTCATCCACTGCCAGTCAATGCCCACCAGAGCGTCGTACGCCACCAACCCCAAGCGCCAGAACTCCGAGAACACTCCGGCCGACAGCCATTCACGAAACCTGCGGTAGGCCGAGGACGGATGGCACAGGCCGGTGGCTTTCAACGCGTGCCACTGCATCCCCGTGCGTAGCACCAGCAGGATGGCTTCCATGGCGGACCGGTCCGGCACTCTCGGGTTATGGCACCCTAGTGGATGCGGCGGCCTGGGCGGCAGCAGGGGCTCTATCTTGGCCCACAGTTCCTCTGGCATCCTTCAGCCGTCATCTCTCTTCGCTATTCCCACCCGAATCTTCCTCCTTCACCTTGTAACCCATCAGGTAGGGTCTTTTCTTCCCTACCGAGATAGGCACTAAGCAGTGTGCCCACGGCCGCAACGCTGCTGGGAGAGATCAGGCGCCGCATCGATGAGGGCTCACATCGACTCGGACGGGCTCAAACCCGCGCGTATCGCCTGCGGGATGCTGGGGACCTGGACGGCGCGCGCAGACAGATGGAAAAGGTGCTCGCCGTTGAGGTCGTTCCGCACTACCGGAGGATAGCCGAATCTGAGCTTCGCGAGGCAACCCGGCTCAAGGCCGTTGTCGCGAGCGGACAGCCAGATCCGAAGCTCTCCGACCGGGCGCAGCTTCCCATTCTTCTGCACCGTGTCCAGCGAGGGCAGCCTCTGGAACTCAACGAGGGGATGCGCGCCTTCCTCCGACGGTCCGCCGCTGACGTGGGCATGAGCGAGGCCGAGACGGAGCCGGCGCTAGCCAGCCCTGAGATTGCTGGGGTGCTTCTCGGGCAGATCATGGGGCGCCTCCGTGATGCCTCAGACCGGCTTAAGAGCGCCATGTACCGGATGACGGAACTCCGAGATGCTGGAGATCTCGCAGGGGCACGCCAGCAGATCCGCGACTGGCTCGCCGTGGAGGTCGTCCCGAGATACCGCCGTGCCGCCGAGGAGCACCTAGCGCACCTAGACGAGCTGCCCCCAGCACCGTAGCCCCCGAACGTAATTTTCAATCGTACTGTTCGGAACCGACGTGCACATGCTTCCGACTGGTCGGAACCGGCGTGCTCCTGCTTCCGACTGGTCGGAACCACCACGCGTCTGATGCAAGCCGCAGTGTACGGCGTATTCCGATGAACCAGGACAGAGACTGCCTCCTAGCTAAGTGGGTAGGCAAAAGTTCCTGACACAATAGCGGGGCGGGGCCTAGATTGGGTGGATGCAGAAGGGACGAGGCCCCACCCAGCGAGGGCTGAGCGGGCATGATCGAGCACGTCTTCGGCAAGCACTTCGACAGGCCGAGGATGTGCGCGTGTAACGGCGCGCCCAGGCTCTGCTCCTCGTGGCCGAGGGCCGTACGCTGGCCGAAGCGGCGCAGGTGACCGGGATGAGCCGAGCTGCGGTGTACTTCTGGCTCGAACGGTACCTGCGGGCACGGCAAGTCGAGGCACTGCGAGATGCGCCTCGTAGCGGACGTCCCCCGGCAGCAGCTCGCATCACCGCCGAACTCATCTTCCAAGAACTCAGCTGCCCACCCTCGGACTGGGGCTACTCCACCCACACCTGGACGGTGGCAATGCTGGCCGCCCACCTGGAGCGGCGCTACGGGTGCGCCATCCATCCAGACGAGGTGTTTGCACGCATTACCCAGCAGTTTCTCGCCGTACCCGCCGCCTCCTCCTGACGTCCGCCGCTCTTTGACAACTTGGCGCAGGCCCCCCTCCGGCCGGAGGGGGCCGAGCCTTGCTTGGCGACCAAGCCAGAACACTCCCAAGGCATCTCCAGCTGCCACCGTCAGGCTACGCAGAGACACTCTCCCTTCGTCCGTCCTCGGTGTGACCGATCCGGGCTAGGTCCTCTTCGGCAGGTTTGTCTCCATGAGACATCGAAGGGGACACGAAGAGGCCGCAGAGAGAAGGCCATGAGTTTGTTGACATCCCAAGTTGCCGGAATTCATCGGTGTTTACCTGCCATGTTAGGATTCATGCATATGCCATAGAAGCGCCTTGCAGGGGTGGGATAGCCTTTCTATCTTGAGGTCATTCGTTCTTCCGATGGAGCCACTGCGATGGAAGGCACAGCCAAGCCAGAGAGAAAATTGAGACGAGTGCCGATATCCCTGACTGCCCGGAAGTTGCTCCGAGCGCTATTGCGGCATCAGTCGAAAAATCGGCTCGTCTTTCGGAGGACCTATCGTCCTGAGAGGATACCCAAACGACTGACGACTTACGGTAGAATCAGAAGTGCTGCTGGGGTAAATGCGCCTCCAATTAAACTTGGGCGCTATTTGGGAGAGATCGCTCGATTCTGCATGGCGAACCACCTCCCACCGCTCAATGCGCTTGTTGTTAATGGCAAGACTTTGACGCCTGGCGGGGCGTATGAGGGAACTTGTTGGGAGAGAGATGCGTTTGCTGCACTCATCTTCCGGTATCCCGACGCCAAAAAAATAATGCCATACGCAAAGGCCAATAAGCCAATATAATGCCTTAGTCAGTTCAGATTCCCCTTGAGGAGTGTTTACCAGAGGCTTTACGGGGCTATTCCGCAAATGGCCATGTGGTGCCTGGGACCAATGCTTTTGGTATCACAAACTAGTCTTCTTCACGTGTTTGACCGAGGCTCAGTTAATGGCAAAGCTCTTCTTTTCTTACAGCCATGCCGACGAGGCACTTCGTAACAGGCTCGAGACTCACCTGACGATGCTCAAGCGCCAGGGGCTCATCGAGCCTTGGCATGACCGTCGAATTACGGCCGGCAATGAGTTCGACGCTTCCATCAGCAAACACCTTGAGGCGGCCAATGTCATCCTTCTGCTGGTGAGTTCTGATTTTCTCGCCTCTGAATACTGTTACTCCAAGGAGATGATGAGAGCCCTTGAGCGCCACGAAGCCGACGAGGCACGGGTGATCCCTGTGATTTTGCGCTCGTGCGATTGGCACTCGTCCCCATTCGGCAAACTGCTGGCCGCTCCACGGGATGGGAAACCCGTTACAATGTGGCCAAACGAGGATGAGGCATTGACAGATGTCGCAGTGAAAGTCCGTGAGGCAGTAAAAGAACTCGGCACGCTCCAGGATTCAAGTGCTATTCATCCGAGTCAATCCGCGCAGAGAGGAACATCAGCAGTTGCTATCGGCGCCGCACTTACAGCATCGGAGCGGCTACGCTCAAGCAACCTGCGAGTGAAGAGGGAGTTCTCAGAACTGGATCATGACCAGTTTGTGCATGACGCCTTCGAGTATATGGCTAGATTCTTTGAAGGCTCTTTGGAAGAACTCCAAAAGCGCAACGCTGACATCAGGACGAGATATCAGCGCATCGATGCACGCCAGTTCGCTGCCTCTGTTTATAGGAACGGTGAGAAGCTGGCAGAGTGCGCGATCAGTCTGAGCAACTTTGGACGCCGAGAGGGCATTGCCTTCTCTTATGGCACGTCTATGGCGGGAAACGGCATCAACGAAATGTTGAATGTTGAGCATGACAGCCAATCGCTCTATCTGAAACCTCTCGGAATGCAGTCCTTTGGTCAGCAGCTCGACGAGAAGCTGTCGCACCAAGGCGCTGCCGAACATCTATGGACGCTGCTCATGGAGAGACTTCAGCGCTAAACGACCGAATCAGAATTCTTGCATGAATTCAAATGTCGCGTGTGCTCCAGAGCGAGCAGCGTGAGTGGCTAAAAACAGCGCGGTTTCGCTTTGGGTGTAGTTGCTACTTCCATTCTGTCCATACGGGATTATATACTTCCTCGCCAGGGCTGCATGTACTACTAGGCCATTCCCTACATGCCCGAGCACAGGTTGCGGCCACTCATGGCGCGCTTCGCTCAACTCGTCTGCGAGCAGCCCGCCTTCCGCGAAGTCTTCGGCCTCATATGAGGGGATGCCTCAGGATCAGAGCCTGTGGGGCACACCTCTTCATTGCCAGTAGCGGAGACAGGCCCTATCCCTGAATAGAAAACTGTCGATCAACTTGTGGAGTGGAGCAGGCCTCTGAGAAGAATTCGTCTGGTCTCCTCGATTGAGCCAAGCGCCCACGCGTCCGCGACCCTTGCCCCCAACGTGCTTAAGGTCATGACAGGCACACAGGTGCGACCGATTCAGGGAACTCCGCCGAGTTTCTGGCCCGCGCTCGATGCTCCACGCCGAGACCTCCAGCACTCACTCATCGGAGCTGCAGTAGAGGCTGTAGCTGCTGCATGGTCGCTCCCCAAAGAGCGACTCTTCGAGCAGGTAAGAATCCCGGAGCGGAAATTCGAGGATGGGTGATGCCGTACTCCGCACGCCATAGGGCTCTGCGTAAACCTCCTCCATCGGAATACGTCCGCCTCAGTTACCTAAGAGCTAGCCCTCGGCCCCTGAGAGGTTCCGCCCATGTATTCTCGGCCCATGGGCCAGGGTCAGCACCGCATCAAGGGGCTCGAGAGCGTCGATCCCCTCTCCGTTCCGCTGCCGCATGGCACGGAGGTCATCACCCGTGTCGCGCGCGTGTCGGGTGAGCGCCGCGTGCCGCAGGGCATGGTGGGCCGCGTCGTCCGTGCACGGGATGGCGGCCTGGACGTACAGATCACCGGCTTAGGCGAGCTCTGGTATGCCCGCGAGGAGCTGGTACCGCGCAAGCCCGGGCAGGTGCAGTTCGCCCTGCGCCGCGCCGCCGCGTGGGATGCGCTCCAGCCATGCGTCGTGCTCGAGGCCACCGTGGGCTCACGCGCCTGGGGGCTGGCTCACGAAGGCTCGGACACGGACCTGCGCGGGGCCTTCGCGCTCCCGCTGTCGTGGACGTGGGGGTTGGGTGAGTTCCCCCGGGATCTCGTCAGCGCCGATGGCAGCGCCACCTACTGGGAGGTCCGCAAGGCCATCGATCAAGCGCTGCGCGCGGATCCCAACACGCTGGAGCTGCTCTTCGTGCCCTCGGCTCGCGCCAAGGACGTGCTGGGCGAGTGGCTGCTGGCCGAGCGCGAGGCCTTCGTCTCCCGCAACATCTTCGGCAGCTTCGGCCGCTACGCGCTGAGCCAGCTCCACAAGCTGTCCAGCTCGCAGCGCCTGGCCGAGCACCGCGATCTCGTCCTCGACTGGCTGTGCGAGGAGCCCGCGCCGGATCTCGACGAGGTGGCCCGCCGGCTGGCGAAGCAGTCCCCGCGCCAGGCCCCCACGCCCGAAGATGGAATCCTCGCGGCGAAGACGTACATCAAGCAGCTCTACCGCTCGCTGTCGGACCAGGGGCTCATCGAGGCCAACGACTTCGCGGCGCTCACCCGCTATGCGCGCTCAGGAGGCCGGCGGCCCCCGGATGCGCGCGAGCTGCGGCCCAAGAATGCCTACAACCTGCTGCGCCTCATCGCGCTGGCCACGGGCTGGCTGAAGAACGGCTCGCCCACCTTCGAGGCCACGGGAGCGCTCCGCGATCGGCTGCTCGACATCAAGCACGGCCGGGTCGCGCTGGACGAGGTGCTCCGAGACGCCGAGGCGCTCGCCCCCGAGCTGGAGGCGGCGCGCGACCAGAGCCCGCTCCCCGAGCACCCGGACTACGCCCGCGCGGACCGGCTGCTGCGCCGCGTGGGCGAGGAGCTGGCCCGGCGCTGGGTCCTGAAGGAGCCCGGCGCCTGGGGCCGTGATGCTCCCGAGGCCCCCGCCTACGCCGGGAACGAGCCGGCGCAAGAGGAGCCCCCCACCTGACCGCTCAGGGGGTTGCGCCGAGCTCCGAGGCGGCCACCTCCAGGGCGACCTCGATCATCTCGTCGAAAGAGGTCTGCCGCTCGGACGGGGAGAGGTGCTCGCCCAGGCGGATCTGATCCGACACGGTGAGCAGCGCGAGCGCCCGGGCGCCGAACTCGGCAGCCACGCCGTAGAGCCCGGCCACCTCCATCTCCACCGCGAGCATGCCCATGCGCTCGAGCACGTCGAGCAGGTTCTTCTGCGGGTGGTAGAAGAAGTCCGTGGAGAAGACGGAGCCCACGCGCACCGTGCGGCCCATGCGCTCGGCGGCCTCCACGGCCCGGCGGGCCAGGGTGAAGTCCGCCACCGCCGGAAAGTCGTGGTCCAGCATCCGCATCCGGTTCACCTTCGAGTCCGTCCCCGCCCCCGTCGCGACGATGACGCTGCGCATGGGCACGTCCTTCCGGATGGCGCCGCAGCTCCCCACGCGGATGAGCACGCGCGCGCCGTACTCCGTCACCAGCTCGGTGGCGTAGATGGACAGCGAGGGGATGCCCATTCCATGGCCCATCACCGAGAGCCGCTTGCCCCGGAACGTGCCCGTGAAGCCGTACATGTTGCGAACCGCCGTCACTTCGCGAGGGCTCTCGAGGAAGCGCTCGGCGATGTAGCGCGCCCGGAGCGGATCGCCGGGCATCAGCACCACCTCGGCGAAGTCCCCTGCGGCCGCGGAGATATGTGGAGTTGGCATGACTGGGGACGATAAGCCCCTGCCGCCGGTCCGGCACTTTTCCGGCCGGCCCCCGTACTCCCGGTCAGACCCGAGCCCTACGCCGAGCCACACCCGAGCGCTCAGCCGGGCGGGCGCGGCAGGGCCTGGTCGCGGTCGTACTCCTCCAGCACCTGGATGACTTCGTCCACCGAGTCCGTGAGCCGCAGGTAGCGCGCGTACTCGTAGCCCTGGGCCAGCTGCGCCACGAGCGGGTAGATGGGCCGGGTGCGCGTCCAGAACTCGCGGCCGAGGAAGATCATCGGACTGACGACGCCCACGGTGTTGTAGTGGTTCTGGCAGGCGTCCTGGAAGATCTCCTGGATGGTGCCCGCGCTCCCGGGCGAGTAGATGATGCCACCCCGGGCGATGGTGATGAGCCCCTCCTCGCGCACGCTGTTGGCGAAGTACTTGGCGATGATGGTGGCGAAGGCGTTGGGCGGCTCGTGCCCGTAGTGCCAGGTGGGGATGCCCAGGCTCGCGCAGGCCAAGAGGTCCTCGGGGCGCAGCGGGAACGCCGTGCGCACATCGAAGGCGAGAGAGAGCCACTCAGTATCCTTATAGCTCGGGGCCTTCGCGAGGATGGCGAGCGCCGCGTCCAGCTCCGCATCGGTGCGCCGGGCGAACCACGCACCCAGGTGGGTGGCCTCCATGGCGCCGGGGCCTCCACCGCTCACCATGAAGAAGCCACGACGGGTCAGCTCGCGCGCGAGCACCGCCACCGAGCGGTAATCCGGCTGGCCTCGGAGCATGGAGTGGCCGCCCATGATGGCCACCACCTTGCGAGGCTGCCCATTCCCCGCCAGCAGCTCCTCCATGGCGTCCGTGACGGAGTGATCATGGAGCCGCTGGGCCAGCGTATCGAGGATGGACACCGGGCTGGCGCGGCCCTGGGTGACCCAGTGGGCGTAAATACGAGC
This sequence comes from Hyalangium minutum, assembly GCF_000737315.1. Classification (GTDB taxonomy): domain Bacteria; phylum Myxococcota; class Myxococcia; order Myxococcales; family Myxococcaceae; genus Hyalangium; species Hyalangium minutum. The sequence continues at coordinate 471,420 of NZ_JMCB01000013.1, read as the reverse complement.
ATCCAGCGTGTCAGCGTAGGTGCCAGGGCGTGAGGGATCGAAGCCCGCGTAGAGCTCCTCGACCGTATAGAGGTGGCTGCGGTACGGCTGGTAGGGCAGCCCGAGGAACGGCGGGAACACCATGGCGCCGTGAGACAGGGCGGCCTGCAGGGCCTGCTGCTCCAGGTGGCACCCCAGGAAGGCGGAGCCCTCCAGCGGGGCGGAAGAGAGCTCCCGGGTGAAGCCCCGCAGGTCCAGCCCCTGGATGACCACGTTGCGGAAGGGACTGCCGCTGCGCAGGTGACGCTCGAAGGCTTCGAGGGTCTCGATCTCGGTCATGCCGCGAGAATCCCACGACCGGGGCCGTGGGAGCCTCGGTTTTCGGCCTTAGAAGAGGCTGAGCTGACTGTCGGGGGCGTCCTCGGCCGCGCCTCCCTTGGGAAGCTGCTGAAAGCCGTGGGCCTGGGCCCACTCGGCGCTCGGGCCGGCCCAGTGGCAGCGCTCCATGACCACATAGCCGCGCTCATCGAACTGGACCCCCTCGGCGGTCAGCTTGTCGGGCTGGTGCAGGCCGGAGGTGGTGATGCGGCCGTTGCGTCCGATGACCCGTTGCCAGGCCACCTGGACCGACCGGGGCCCAAGCGCCCCGAGGGCATGGCCCACGATGCGCCCGTCACAGCCGTCTCCGACGATGGCGGCCACGTCTCCATAGGTGGCGACCATGCCTTTGGGGATCTGGTTCACGACTTTGTAGATGCGCTCGTAATAGTCCCGCTCGTCGTTGAGGGGCATGACAGCTCCTGTTTCCGCGGAGGAGTCCTCCTCCGGATGGGGTGTAGTGGGTTGTGTCGATACCATACTACCCCATGGGTTGGGAGCTTAGGCAAGGATCTGCCTCCTCCGAGGGTGGTCCAACCCTGGACGCACGCTGCGAGTGAATCCCTTACCCTCGGCGCAGTCGCGCCCGGAGGAACCCGAGCGGGCCCCCCTATCTCGAGGGGCCGTCGCGCTCCTAGGTACTTTCCACGGTGGCGTGAGCTTCGTATCCGTCCGGCGGACGACGTGCTGAGAGACCTTGTTGAGTTGAGCGAGGTGGGACACCCCTGGACCCATGACCAAGCCAGCCGACAAGCCGCAGTGGGTCCGCATCGCCGAGCAGTTTGAGCAGAGCGGACTGACGCAGAAGCAGTTCGCCCAGCAGCAAGGGCTGCCGCTGAGTACCGTGCAGTCGTGGGTTTACCGGCGGAGGCGCCAAGTGGCCGCGCCCAGTGCACCGCCTGTGCGCCTGCTGCCGGTGGAGGTGGCCGCGCCGGCCATGAGCAGCGCGGGGAAGATGGAGGTGCTCACCGCCAGGGGCGTGCGCGTGAGCTTCGCGATGGGCACCGACGTTTCCTATATGGCGCGGCTGATGGCGGCGCTGGAGTGCCCCTCGTGCTGACACTGCCCTCGGCGGTGCGCATTGTGTTGGCCACCGAACCGGTGGACATGCGTGAATCCATCGACGGGCTGATGGCGCTGGTGCGCTCCAGCTTTGCAGAGGACGTCTACTCCGGGCATCTGTTCGTCTTTGTCACTCGACGAGGAGAATGGCTTTAAACGGCCCCTGGCAATTCTGCTTTGCCGAGATGCCTCCGAAGAAATGTTGCTAGCGATATTGGCAATCGTACTCGTGGACCTAAGACATCAAGGGCATTTGCCAAGCCAAGTTCAACCTTGGCCTGGACGCGATATCCTTGTCGTTCACTCCACTTTCGCAACGACTTCAGAAACTCCATAAAAAACCAAAGCTCAAACCTACCCCTAACAAAATTCTTGGGAAACTCATTTACGAATTGTGCTGCAAGAGCGTCCGCCTGGGCTTTCTGTTCTTCATTGGTAACGCACCTAGCCATGCTATCCAAGGCTTTGTATACGTCTCCATCAGCGATCTTCGTGCTTGCAACAAGGTCCTCGCCTACTTCGAATAGTTCATGCAGGCTTACCTTGTCATCAAGATTGAGCTTTGTTCCCGCTCTTCTCTGGACCACCACCCATGCCATGACATACCGCATAGTCGAACAATACTTCGCCATGCCTTCTCTGAACTTCTCCATCACTGGAGTCATTGAGGCTGGATCGAGTTCCTGCCGGAATACTTGGCCCCATACACATTCAAGCATCTCTTCAGAAACAAGATGATTTTCCACCGAGTAGAAATCGGTAACATACACATCATCAAAAGAGTCATACACAACTGGAATCAAGCGATCCAAGTCGCGATCGGTAAAAAACAGCGCTACGCTTCCTCTTGGGACGCGGCCATTGATTTCCTTGCGCACATCATGCACGCGACGTTTGCTCCCACAGTGATACGTGGCGTACTTACGATCTGGATCTAGGTGGCTACGAATGGCAGTTCCATAGAACGAATCGTCCGTCTTGCCCTCGAAAAACGCATGCACACCTGAGCGCAGCTTACCAACATTAAGGAGAAACCGATGGAGAATCACAACACTGCGCTGCATGGATTGTTGAAGTTGATCGGGGAAAGTCATTGCTAACCCTCCACAAACTCCATCAAGGCGTGCGCAGCATCCTTCATCTCGTAGTTACTGTAGATGAAGGGTGAATGTGTCACGGCGAGCAATCCCTTGCAGCGGCCACTTCCCCAGATATCCGGCAAGAACCTCTCTTGCCACGGGACTGACAGCGACAGTTCCGGCTCATCTATAATTACAAAGAAGCCTTCATTACTAGTCAAGAACAGGTGAGTAAAAAGTGAGACTATCTGCTTTTCCCCAGAGGACAACATCTTCGGAGGGAGTGGTTCGCCATTGACGTGACCGGAGTCGTCAATTGGTACTATCTTGATTGTGAAGTTGCCATTGTCGAACTCTACCCTCTTGTTTTCCAGGTATTTATTGCTGATATCGACAAAGGCTCTAACAGAACTCTCTTTGTCGGCCTGTCTTTTATGGAGAGCGATAAGTTTCCCGAAGAAGTGCGCAACAACACGATCGTCATACTGAACACGCTCAGCTGTTCTTATTGACGAGATCCGCTTCTTAAGGCTTTCCTTGTCGGCAGACGGGAGAAACTTCTCATCAATTCGCCCAAGGATGCTATTGAGTGTAGGTTCATCCAACTCCCTAATCAAAGAGACATCCGCAGCGTCGTATCCCTTCTTGAGAGCATCTCTTAGATACTCTCCGGTCAATGCATCTAAACCTTTTCTCAAATCTTCTTTGAGCTGGGACATGGTTTCGCCGAACGCGATGTCGATGTCATGCATTCCGAACTCGACCAGTTCGATGTACTCGCGAGTGTCTTTTCGGCGGCTGTGCGACTGCCTAAACTCTTCGATATGCTTTTCCAGATTTGGGAATATAGCTTTAAGGTCTCTCTCTATGCGCCGGTAGGTTGGCAAAAAAAGGACTGTCGTATTAAAGAGCTCTAAGAGCTTGGCGTTAACTGATGCTGCAGGGTTTTCAACTCCTGTTCCACCCACCACATCCCACACAAGCATAACAGCCATTCTCATGGAGATTCCCATGACTTCTGACAATTCTCTTGCAAGGGCATCCTTGTCGACTTGATCCCTGCTGATCACATTCTTTAGGTGACGGGACACGTATTTTTCGGCTATGCGATACATCCCAGAGGAAAAGGGACCACGCTCGCGAGACGTGCCACGATGAAGTTCTGGCAAATCTGCTTTCGCTATTTCTATCTCTTCTCCGGAGAAGCCGATTTGGATGGCTTTGAATTCGTAATCGTCTAAGCGCTCCCACTGTCGGGTTAATGCGTAATAAATCATGGAGACGACTGTGCTTTTACCGGTTCCATTTTCCCCGACGAGAACGAGTCTCTTTCCATCAAAGGGAATCTTGAAAGTTCTTTTCCCATGAAGACCAACGATGCGGAAATATTTGAGAGCTAGTGGCTCTTTGTCATCTACCATAAACAGCTCCTGTGTGCTTTTTGCTGGAGACACTGTGCGTGCGACAAGGATTATGCTTCGCCTCATGAAAGGCCAGTCAACAACATAGGCCTCCTACTCTCTCATTCGATTCCGTACTTGCCGGGGGCCAGGATGCCCGCCGGGTCCAGGGCGCGCTTGAGGCGCGAGAGCACCTCGGGCGTCGTCTCGAGGAGCCCCATCACCTCCTGCTGCACATCCAGCGGGGCCCGGGAGACCATGATGCCCGCCTCGGCGTAGGCCTTGAGCAGAGCGAGGAAGCACCGCGCCGCCCGCTGCCGCTCCTCGGCTTCCTGGCGGTTATAGAGGAGGATGTGCAGGGCGCGGCTCATGCGAGGGCCGCACACATACTCAACGGCGAGCTCGAAGCCGTGCTCGGAGAGGATGCGCCGGGAGAGCGCCTGGTGCTCGCTGGCGATCTTCCCCACCATGGGCGTAGCGGGCAGGAACCACGTGGCCCCACCTCCTGGCCGCCACCACAGCAGCCCCTGCTCATCCGCCGTGGGCTGCCCACTGAACGTGGAGATGTGGATCTTCAGGACCCGGCTCTGCTCCGCCTCGGCGTGAGAGATGTAGCGAGCCTTGCCGGACTTCATGAAGTGGGCCTGCATCCGCTCGATCAGCGGCTGCACGGCCTCCTCCGAGGGTCCATAGAACGCGCCCGACACGAGCCAGGACCCCAGGCCGTACTTCTCCCTCAGCTCCTTGCGGACCTCAAAGGGCAGCGGCGTCTTCCCTGCCGTCTTCTCGAAGGGATAGGACTCCTCGGTGCCAAATGCGTAGACGTCGCTCGTCACCTTGATGAGCGTGGGCACCACGTTGTTCATCTTCAGCGGGCGCACCAGCTCAATGATGTCGCCGAGATCCTCATCGTCCGGGAACGAGAAGAAGAAGGAACGGATCACCGGCGGCCGGGGCATCAACCACACGCCCATGCGCGTGACGATGCCGAGGTTCGACTGAACGAAGAGCCCATCGAGGAACGGCCCGTACCCATACTTGGAGAGGTGCTGCGTCTTCGAGCCCGGAAGCCCTCCATCCGAGGTGCGCAGCAGCTCACCGGTGGGCAGCACCACCTCGTAGCCACAGCTCATGCCGAAGTGATCGAAGTACGGCGTGTACCCGGCGCCCTTGTCGAGCGTATTGCCGAGGATGCCTCCATCCGGTGGCCCCGAGGTCGTGTCCATCATCAGCTTGTGGCCGCGCCGGCCCAGCTCCGCGTACAGCTGCGCGTAGGTGACGCCGGGCTCCACGACGGCATAGGCGAGCGTCTCATCGATCTCGACGATGCGGTTCATGCGTCGGCCCAGGTCCACCACCACTTGCCCCGGGCGTACCGGTGACTTGAAGCCGAGCCCTCGGTTCTCGCCGGTGCTCGAGGGCCACAGCGTCACCCCGTGCGTGTTGGCCAGCCGGACCACGGCCTGCACGTGCTCGGCCGAGGCCGGGTACACGACGCCCGAGGGCGGCAGATCCCCTCCCGGAAGCAGGTTCGCGCCGTAGCGAGCCACCGTCTCCGGCGTTGTATCCACGGACTCGGGACCCAGGTGCTCACGAACTGCGGCGAAAAAGGGCTCGAAGGAAGGGGCCATGGTGGCACCTATCCTGCCCGACCTGGGCCCTGCTAGACGAGGGTCATGCTTGCCCCTGTCCTGATGGTCATGCTGCTCGGAGCCGCTCCCCCTCCCCCGGCGGGACGCCCGCTGCTCATCACCGTGGATGACCTCCCCGTCGCCGCCATCTCCCTCCACCCAAACCCCGCCGAGCGCGAGCGCATCACCCGAGGGCTGCTGGCCGTCCTGAAGAAGCACCACATTCAGGCCGTGGGGCTGGTGAACGGCTCTCATCTGAAGGAGCCGGAACAAACGCGGTTGCTCGACCTCTGGCTCGCGGACGGACACGAGCTGGGCAACCACTCGTACTCGCACCCGTCCCTCACCCAGAAGAGCGCGGAGGACTTCATCGCCGACGTCGAGCAGGAGCGCGCCCTGCTGGCAAAGCACCTGGCCTCGCGAGGCAAGACGCTGCGCTTCTTCCGCTTTCCCTTCCTTCGCGAGGGCGAGACGCTCGAGAAGCTGCGGGCCGTCCGGGCCTACCTTGCCGAGTCGAAGCAGCGGGCACTGCCCGTCACCATCGACAACCAGGACTGGTCCTTCGAGCAGCCCTTCATCCAGGGCAAGCCCGTGTCGGAGGAGTACCAGGAGGCCCTGCACGTCGCGGTGCGCACCGCCGAGGCCCGCGGGGACAAGCGGGTAGGCGGGGTGTCGCCGCAGATCCTCCTGCTGCACGCCAACGCGGTGGGCGCCGCGGAGTGGGATCGCCTCTTCACGTGGCTGGAGCAGACGGGGCACCGCTTCGCCACCGCCGACGAGGTGCTCGCCCACCCCATCTTCTCCGAGCCACACGAGTTCATCGGCACGCACGGGCCCTCGCTGTGGGATCGGCTCATCGACAAGAAGGTGCGCCAGGACACGGAGGCCGCCGTCCACGCCCTGCTTCGCAAGCAGGCCGAGGCCTGGAACCAGGGAGACCTGGAGGCCTTCTGCTCGGTGTACGCCGAGGACGCGGCCTTCCTCTCGCCCACGGGGCTGACGCGCGGGCGAGCCCAGGTGCTCGCGCGCTACCGCCAGCGCTACCCTGACCGCAAGGCGCTGGGGACGCTCTCCTTCGAGTTCCTGGAGACCCGGCTGGCCAAGGGCATCGAGTACTCCGCCTTCGGCGACGCGCTCGCCTCGCGGGTGCATGGCGTGAGCGTGGTGGCGCGGTGGACCCTGGCCTACCCGGACAAGGCACCGGCCACGGGCCTCACGCTGCTGGTCCTGCACCGGCGAAGCGATGGATGGGAGATCGTCGAGGACGCTTCCATGTAAGGTGCCGGGCCTCTCCATGCGCCGGCTCCTCCTCAGTGCGCGGCAGTTCTGCACGCGGCATCCCGTGGCCGTGGGCGTCACCGCCACGTTCCTGCTGAGCCTGCTGCTCCGGGTGCTGTACCTGCTGGGCGCGCCGGACCGCTCGTGGCCCTTCTCCATCTTCTTCTATGGAGACAGCCGCTTCTTCCACACGTACGCCTTGGATTGGGCCCGGGACCGGAGCCCCGCGCAGCCCACGCTCCCGTACCACCCGCCGCTGTTCCCCGCGCTCCTCGGGTGGCTGTACCAACTGCTCGGCGAGCCGCGCGGCGATGCGTTCCCGTACAAGCTGAGCCTCGCGGTGCTCCACTCCGCCACCGTGGCGTTCACGTGGGCGTGGTGGCGCCGGGTGCTCGGCACGGCCTGGAGCCTGCTCGCCGCGGGCCTCTTCTCCGCCAGCTTCGGGTGGCTCGTCCTCTCCACCACCTATAGCAACGAGGTGCTCTACGCCCTCTTCCTCTCTGCCACGTGCGCGTTGGTGCTCCAGGCCCGGAGCGGGCTGGCGTGGTGGGCTGCGGTGCTCCTGGGCGCTGTCATGGGGCTGGGCTCGCTGACTCGCGCCGAGCACCTCTACCTCTGGCCGTTCCTCCTCGCCTTCGCGGCCTTCGCTCGCGACCGGCAGGTGCCGCTGAAGCCTCAGCTCGTCCGCTGGGCCGTGGCGATGGCCGTCTCCCTGGCCGTGCTGGCCCCCTGGAGCGTGCGCAATGCGCGCGTGATCCAGGAGCTGAATGCGCAGGCCCCAGGCCTTGAGCCGCTCCCAGAGCTCACCCTCGTCACAGTGTACGGCCCCATCAACTTCGCCATGGCCAACAACGCCCAGGCCACGGGCGGCTTCACTCCAGATCTCGTCAACAAGCTCGGCGCGGACGGCCACCTCGACGCGGCCAACCCTTCACAGCGCCACCTCCTGCTCCATGGCTACTCCGAGGGCCTCCGCTGGATGGCCGAGAACCCTGGCGATGCCACCCGCCTCCTGCTCGCCAAGCTCGACCGCTGGCTGGAGGGTCTGAGCCTGGGACTCGGCGTCTCCAATTTCCCCTCGGGGCTGCGCGGAGCCCGGCCCCCTGTGGACGTCTTCATCCCCGAGAGCCACTGGCTCAAGTGGCCACTCGCGCTGCTCCTGCTCGTCGGCGCTGGACTCTCGCTGCGCGCGCCTCACCGCGCCTTCAGCCTCTTCACCGCGGTGCTCCTGCACCGCTTCCTCATCACCCTCGCCTTCTTCGGCTACGCGCGAGGCATGTTGGCGCTCTTCCCCGCCCTCCTCCCATTGCTGCTGCTTCCCCTCCAGGTTCTTGCCTCCCGCCGCCCCACGCTCTCCGCGAGACTCCCCGCGATGGCCTCGGCGGCGCTGCTGCTGCTCTGGCTCGAGGCCGGCGTGCGCGCCATGAGCGAACCCCGAGGCTTCTCCGCCAGCGGCACCACCGAGCGCACCGGCGGCAAGCTGATCCAGGACGACTGGGTACAGATCTGGCCGAAAAGTTGATACGGACTAAAAGTGCTTCCCTGCTAACACTGCCAGTCCTTGTCTCACCGGAGATTCTGGTTTAGACCGCCTCCCCGGCAAGCAAGCTTGCTGGCAGCCTTCTTCTTTTCCGACTCTTCATCCGGCGCTGCCATCCCCCACTGGGCCCTACCCCCGGCCCCTCGTTCGCGGTCCCCTCTTCCGGAGAGCCGTATGCGCCATGTCGCGAAGTTGACCGCCTGTCTCGCACTGCTGTTGTCGGCGGCGAGCTGGGCGATCGTCCCCCCCCAACAGGGTCCGAGCACCCTCTCGAGCAAGGCCTTCTTCAAGCCCGAGCTCTACATCCCCGTCACCAACGAGCCGCTGCAGGACGTCCAGCAGAAGCTGACGGCCCAAGGCCAGAGCGCGTGGGCGGACTTCTTCGCGCGCAACGGGAAGAACTTCCACGTGTACCTGGATCCGCGCACGGGCGCGGCCACCTCCATCCAGGGCTCCATCCCGATGATTCCGGGCGATGGCGTGGGCAACACCGTGACGCTCAGCAGCCTGCGCCTGGCGCTGGGCCGCGGGGTGAGCCAGGTCACCGAGGCCGTCGTGGGCGACTTGATCGTCAAGTTCGTCTCGGAGAACGCGAAGGCCATCGGCGTGGATCCGCTGCAGTTGGGCGCGCCCAAGGTGACGAAGGTCTCCGAGCACCTGTGGATGGTCCACATTCCGCAGGAAGTTCAAGGCGTGCCCGTGCGTCACGCACGCGTGGCGGCCGTCATCAACCACGGCAACCTCATCCTCCTGGGCACCGAGGCCTGGTCCAACACCTCCATCTCCGCGAAGCCCACGGTGGACCCGCAGCAGGCGATGGCGCTGGCCAGTGAGCGGCTGGGCCTGCTCTCCTCGCCGGGCGCCCTGTGGATGCAGCCCACGCTGGAGATCGCCCCGCTGGCCACGGCCAACACGCAGAACGGCCAGAGCTTCATCGGCACGTTCGGTGCGGGCTACAGCCACCAGCTCGTGTGGACGTACGGCTTCAAGGAGGAGGGCCGCAGCGAGAGCTGGAAGGTGACGGTGGACGCGCAGACGGGCGAGACGCTCGCGCTCGAGGACGACAACAGCTACCTGGACGCCAGCATCACCGGCGGCATCTATCCCTCCACCAACACGGAGATCTGCCCCAACAACGAGACGTGCGGCTCCCTGCAGGCCAACTCGCCCATGCCGTGGGCGAACACGGGCCTGGCCTCGCCCAACAACTTCACGGACGGCGCCGGCATCTACAACTACAGCTCCGGCACGGTCACCACCACGCTGGCCGGCAAGTACGTGAAGATCAGCGACACGTGCGGCGCCGTGAGCTTCAGCTCCGCCACGGGCAACCTGAACCTGAGCGGCGTCAACGGCAACCATGACTGCACCACCGGCGGCGGCGGCGCGGGCAACACCGCGGCGGCGCGCTCCTCCTTCTACGAGCTGAACAAGCTGAAGGAGCAGGCCCGCGGCTGGCTGCCCTCCAACACGTGGCTCCAGGGGCAGCTCACCGCCAACGTCAACATCAACAGCACCTGCAACGCCTACTGGAGCGCTGGCACCGTCAACTTCTACCGCAGTGGCGGTGGCTGCCGGAACACGGGCGAGATCGGCGCCGTGTTCGACCACGAGTGGGGTCACGGCATGGACAACAACGACTCCAACGGCTCGCTGAGCAACTCCAGCGAGGGCTACGCGGACATCGCCGCCATCTACCGCCTGCAGACCTCGTGCGTGGGCCACGGCTTCTTCTGGACGAGCGACAAGGGCTGCGGCCAGACGGCGGACGGCACCGGCTACAACGTGAACGAGAACCAGGTGACCGGGCAGCCCGCGCACTGCGCCACCAACTGCTCGGGCGTGCGCGACGCGGACTGGGCCAAGCACACGGACGGCATCCCGGACACCCCGCAGAACCACGTCTGCCCGCGCTGCAGCTCCAGCACTGGCCCCTGCGGCCGCCAGGTGCACTGCGCCGCCGCGCCCGCGCGTCAGGCCGCGTGGGATCTCGTGTCGCGCGATCTGCGCGGCGCGCCGTACAACTACGACTCCAACACCGCCTTCATCGTCGCCAACAAGGTCTTCTACCAGGGCAGCGGCAACATCGGCACGTGGCACGCCTGTGACTGCACCGCCGGCACCTCGAACGGCTGCGGCGCCACCAACGGCTACATGTCCTGGCTCGCGGCGGATGACGACAACGGCAACCTGAACGACGGCACCCCGCACATGAAGGCCATTTACGCGGCCTTCAACCGCCACAACATCGCATGCTCCACTCCGGCCCCCGTGGACAGCGGCTGCGCCAGCGGCCCCACCGCGGCTCCGTCCGCCACCGCCACCCCGGGCGACGGCCAGGTGACGCTGAACTGGAGCACCACCACGGGCGCCAGCTCCTACTGGGTGATGAAGACGGAGGGCTTCGCGGGCTGCAACTTCGGCAAGGCGAAGATCGCCACCGTCACCGGCACCAGCTACACGGATGGCGAGGTCGCCAACGGCCGCCAGTACTGCTACTCCATCGTTGGCCAGGGCACGAGCGCCGCCTGCTACAGCCAGGCCAGCCAGTGCGTGTGCACCACGCCGAGCTGCGCCTCGCCCAGCACTCCGGCCATCGTCAGCCCGGCGGGCGGCGCCACGGGCGTGCAGTTCGCCGCGGTGCTCGACTGGAGCGACGTGACGGGAGCCACCTACGACGTGCAGGTGGCCAGCGACGCGGGCTTTGCCACGGTGGTGGCCTCGGCCTCGGGCCTCACGGCCAGCACGTGGACGGTGTCCCCGGCCCTCAACGCCAACACCCCCTATTACTGGCGTGTGCGCTCGGCCAACAGCTGCGGCGGCTCCAGCACCTGGTCCTCGGCCAGCGCCTTCACCACGCGCGGCTGCACCACGCTCGCGGCGCCCACCCTGTCCGCCCCTGCCAACGGCGCCACCGGCGTCTCCGCCGCGGCGGACCTGGACTGGACGGACGTGACGGGCGCCACCGCCTACGAGGTGCAGGTGGCCAGCGACTCGGCCTTCGCCTCCGTGGTGGCCTCCAACACGGCGCTGGCGGCCAGCGCCTGGACGGTGTCCCCGGCGCTCAGCGCCAACACCACCTACTACTGGCGGGCGCGCGCCAAGGACACCTGCGGCGCGAGCGCGTACAGCAGCACGTTCAGCTTCACCACGGCGAACATCTGCTCGCCGCAGTTGGCCACCTACAACACCACGCTCAAGGTCCCGAGCTGTACCGCCGCGTGCGGCTGCGACACCGGCACCACGGCCATCAAGGGCCGCGGCACGATGACCAGCGGCAATGAGACCAACCGGCCCAACACCCTGGGCAGCACCTGCGCCGATGGCAACTCCGGCACCTACCAGACGGACGAGAGCCTGGAGCAGCTCACCCTCAAGACCGTGGACCAGGGCAACCTGGCCCCGGGCAAGCAGGTGACGCTGACCGCGAAGGCGCACTGCTACAGCTCCACGGACAAGCTGGACCTGTACTACTCGACCAACCCCACGGCCGCGACGCCGACCTGGACCGCGCTGACCACGGGCCTCTCCTGCCCGACAACGCGTGGCTTCTACACGTTCACCCACACGTTCACCCTGAACGCGACGGCCACCGGCCAGCAGGCCATCCGCGGCAACTTCCGCTTCAGCAGCACCGCGGGCTCCTGCACCACCGGCGGCTATGATGATCGCGACGACCTGGTGTTCACGGTCTCGCCCACCATCGCCCAGGCCACACCTGGCAAGGTGTCCACGCAGGGACGGCGCGCCGCGCGCTAAACTGCACCGGTGTCTTCCCCTCCCGCATGAACCGGGAGGGGGACTTGACACTGACCACTGATCAGGGGGGCTCCCGGGAAGACTCGGGGGCCCCTCGCTGCATTCGGAGACCTGTCATCCTGGAGCCTGCTCCGGCATGTCGAGCCTACTGCCCGTGAAGTCCACTCCCACAGAGCGGCTGCAGGAGACGTCCTCGCTCGACGCCTCGGCCCTGCTGCGCGCGCTCGAGGAGGCGGAGCGGGTCTCGCCCCAGGGGAGCCTCTTCCTGGTGCCTCTGCATGACGACCCGGGGACGATCACTGACTTCGAGTGCCTCTCCGCCAACCCCGCCGCCCACGCCATCCTCGGCCCTCGCGAGGGCAGTCTGGCCGGGCAACGGCTGCGCAAGCTGCTGCCGGGGCGGGACGCGGTGGGCTGGATGGCGGTGCTGTGCGCGGCGGAGGGCTCGGGGCAGCCCATCTCGGCGGAGCTCTCCGTGGCCTATCCGGACAGCCGCGGCGAGGGCTGGCTGTACTGCACAGTGATGAAAGTGCGGCACTTCCTCATCGCCCGCTTCCGGGACATCAGCATCTCCCGGCGCACCGAGGAGGCCCTGCGGCAGACGCGAGACCGCATGGTGGAGATCCTCGAGGGCACGCCCGACGCCTTCTTCACAGTGGATGCGAACTGGAACTTCACCTACGTCAACGTGCACACCGAGGACCTGTCCTCCCAGCCGCGCGAGCAGATGCTGAGCCGGAGCCTCTGGGAGATGATCCCTCGGCTGGCCGCGCCCCCGTATGAGCAGGCGCTCCGCCGGGCCATGGCCCACCGGGTCTCGTACCGCTTCGAGGCGTACCTGCCGCCGGACAACTGGTACGAGGTGCACATCTATCCCTCGGGCCAGGGGCTGTCGGCCTTCTTCCGGGAGATCCGCGATCGCAAGCGCCTGGAAGCGGAGCGGGATGCGCTGCTGGCCCGGGAGCACTCGCTGCGGCTGGAGGCGGAGGCGCTCGCGTACGAGCGAGCGAAGGAGCTGATGGCGGCACGGGAGAAGCTCGTCCAATCGGAGAAGCTGGCGGTGGCGGGCCAGCTCGCGGCGGGCGTGGGGCACGAGATCAACAACCCGCTGTCCTTCGTGATCGGCAACCTGCACTTCGCGCTGGAGGCGCTGGGTTCGCTCACGGGGCCGATTTCGAGCACGGAGGTACTCCAGGAGCCGCTCGAGGCGCTCGAGGAGGCACGGACGGGCGCCGAGCGCATCCGCGGCATCCTGACGGATCTGAAGCGCTTTGCTCGGGCGGACGAGTCCCTGCTGGGGCCGGTGGACGTGCGCGAGGCACTGGACTTCAGCCTGTCCATGGCGATGCCGCACCTGCGCCACCGGGCCCAGGTGGAGAAGCGCTACCACCCCGTGCCGAAGGCGCTGGCCAACGACGCGAAGCTGGGCCAGGTGTTCCTGCACCTGCTGATGAACGCGGCCCAGGCCATCCCCGAGGGCGATGCGGCGAACCACTGGATCACGCTCACCACGAAGATGGAGGATGGGCGGGTGGTGGTGGAGGTGAGCGACACGGGCCGGGGGATGACGCCGGAGGTGCTGGAGCGTGCCTTCGAGCCCTACTTCACCACGAAGTCCATGGGCGAGGGCATGGGGCTGGGGCTCTCCATCTGCCTGGGGCTGGTGCAGAGCATGAAGGGGAACCTGAGCGCCACGAGCAAGCCCGGGGTGGGAACGACGTTCCGGGTGGTGCTGCCGACGAGCATGGCACCCGCGCCAGCGCTGACGCCCGCGCCGATAGCGAAGGTGGCCAGGCGCAGGCGAGTGCTGGTCATCGACGACGAGCCGGGGATGGCTTCGGTGTTCCGGCGCATCATCGGCCGCTCGCACGAGGTGGTGGCGGTGGAGAGCGGCCGCGAGGCGCTGGATCTCCTCGCGAAGGACGAAGCCTTCGATCGCATCTTCTGCGATCTCATGATGGCGGACCTGACGGGAATGGACGTCTACGAGGCGCTGCAGGCCCAACGAAAGGCCTGCCTGGAGCGGTTCGTCTTCATGACGGGCGGCAGCTTCACCGAGAAGGCTCGCACGTTCCTGCAGACAGTGCCGTTCCCACTGATCGACAAGCCCTTCGATCCGCAGCACATCCGAGATCTCGTGGCCCAGGCACCGTCACTGCCCGGGTTCCAGCCCTGAGCGCGGGTGCGCGGCGTCAACCTGCGGTCGTGAAGACGACGGAAGCCGCCGAGCGCTTCGCCGGTCCATGGAACACGGCCTCGATGTTGTTCCCATCGGGATCGAGCACGAAGGCCGCGTAGTAGCCCGGGTGGTACTGGCGCTCGCCAGGGCCTCCATTGTCCTTGCCGCCTGCGGCGACCGCGGCCTTGTGGAAGCGCTGCACGGTCTCGTGATCGGGTGCCTGGAAGGCCAGGTGCATGTTCGTGGTCAGCGGAGTTGTGGCGCTCACGTAGAGCTCATCGGTCCAGAACACGCCTGGACGTTCTCCGCCGAACGGGACGCCCAGCACCTCGAAGATGGCGCGATAGAAGCGCTTGCTCGCCTCGAGATCGCGAACCTTCAGGTGGACGTGGTCGAACAGCCGGCCTCTGTGGAACTCCATGGTGTGCTTCCCCCTATACCGGTCCCCGATGACCGGACGGGGCGCACCCTACTCCAGAGGTTCACGGTGGCGGAGGAGACAGTGCACGCCAGCCCTCGGCGATGGCGATCCCAACGTTCGTCATTAAATCTTGTTTGGCATTCACCACATAGAGGTGCGGCGTCAGGGCCCAGACCTCGCGCACCACGCGGCGGGGCTCCGGAACCGGAGCGCTCAGCTCGGCCTGGAGCAGTGGGACGACCTTGTCGGACAAGCGCAAGGCCGTGTCCATGACGAGGATGGCCAGGTGGGGGCGCAGCGCACGCACGCGCCGGAAGAACGCGGACACCTCATCCTGCGCGAGGTGCTTGGGCGGCGAGGATTTCATCTCCAGGTACAGCAGCCGGCCCTCGGCTGCGGCCACCACGTCGAGATCCCCGCCTACCTCGGGCGCGTGGAACTTCACACCGGCGGCCACATCGAAGCCCAGGCGCCCTCGCAGCTCACGGCCCACGTACCACTCCAGCGTGCCGCCGAAGTTCCGAACCGGATGGAGCAGCCGGTAGCGCCCGTCTTCCTCCCGCGCCGCCATCCGCAGGGAGACCAGATCCTCGGCCATCTCGGTCGCCCGAGGCGCCTCCACGTACTTCGAGGCATCCTCCGGGGAGAAGCTGCCGCGCCTCAGGATGGCGCCTCGCAGGAAGAGGCGGAAGGCATAGTGCCCGAGCCGCTCCGCGATCCGCTCGGTCAGGGCCTCATCCGCGTCCGGTGGGAAGGGCAGATCCAGCGTGGCAAGGCTGGGCTGGAAGCCCCGGCGCACGAGCATGGCCATCACCTCGCTGCTCGGCTGGAGCAGCGTGCGCGACGGCGGCGGGGCCTGGGCCGCGTGGTGTTCCTGGTCCCGGGCGGAGGGTCCTTTGGAGAGGGGCTCGGTCATTTAGTGCGGGAGCAGCTCCACATAGCTGGCGTAGCGGGTCTGGATCTCGGACACGTACTTCACGGGCTCGGAGCCCCGGCAGTAACCATAGCGCGCGCGGCGGTAGTACTCAGGCTTCTCCAGCAGGAGCATGGCCTTCTCCACGTGGCCGAACCACTTGTTGGGGTTCCAGCCCTTTTCTTTGGCGATGCGCCGGGCGTCCTGCACATGGCCATAGCCCGCGTTGTAGGAGGCCAGGGCGAAGCGCAGCCGGTGCTTGAAGGGAATCTCCGGCTCGAACCGGTTCACCAGCCACTGCAGGTACATCACGCCCGCGTGGGTGCCCTCTTCGGGGTCCTCCAGCTTTCGGAACCCGAGCGAGCGGCCCGTGGCGGGCATCACCTGGAAGAGGCCAATGGCACCCACCCAGCTCTTCTGCTTCGGGTTGAAGCGGCTCTCCTGGTAGGCCTGCGCCGCCATCAGCCGCCAGTCCATGCCGTACCGGGACGAGTACGACTGGAAGATCGCGTCATACGGCGACAGGGTGCCGGAGACCTCGGTGCGCTCCACCTTGGCCTCGAAGACGCGGCGCGAGTTCTCGAAGTAGCGCTTGCGCCAGATGTTGTAGTTCGTGCCGCGGTACATCTTCTTCACGAAGCCATCCAGGAAGCCGCGCAGCTTCACGGCGTCCTTGCGCACCGCGAAGGCAATGGCGCGCGAGCCCTCCTTGGCTGCGGGGGTGCCCTCCACCGGGAGCGGGAACGCGGCCTCGAGCCCATCCCGATACGCCTGCTCGGCCGAGAGCAACAGGCTGTCCGCCACCGTGTACGGGATCTCCCCCGAGGCCACCTTCTCGAGCAGTTCCTCGGTCTCCTGCTCTTCGGACTCCTGGATGATCTCGAAGGGGCCATGGGCCTTCTGCAGCGCCTGCAGCGTGGCGTGGTAGCTGGACGAGGCGCGGACGTGGAGCTTCTGGCCCTTCAGCTCCGCGAGCGAGGCCAACTTGGGTCCCTCGGAGCGCTGCACCAGCACCTCGTCCACATAGAGGTAGGGCTTGGAGAAGGCGATCTCAGCGGAGCGCTCGGGCGTGACGGTGAGCGAAGCGGCAATGACGTCCCCCTTCCCCTCCTTCAGCCATGGGATGAGCAGATCGCGCGAGGGCGGCACCACGATCTCCAGCCGCACACCGAGCTGCTCCGCGGCGGCCTTGGCGAGCTCGAAGTCGAAGCCATGCTGCTCGCCCCGGTGCAGGAAGTAGGTGACGGGATTGTTCCGGGTGAGGACGCGCAGCACCCCGCGCTTGCGGATGGCCGGGAGGTCCCCCTTGAAGCTCTCGGAGGCGTACTCGGTGAGGACGTGCTCGGTGACGAAGGAGTCCAGGGCGAGCTTCAGCTCCGGGTTCTCCTGGCGCACGGCCCAGGCGATTTGCCGGCCCTCGGCGATGGGGAACAGCCGCTCCACGTCAGGGTTGTAGGCCTCGATTGCCGCCAGCAAGTGGCTGTCCGCGACGGTGAGCGGACGCTCGCCCCGCGACACCTCGTACACCAGCTCCTCGGGCTCGATGCTCTCTGGCACGGGCTCGATGACGAGGCCCGGCGCCTTGTCCTGGGCCAGCGCCCGCAGGGAGTCCGCGAAAGAAGAGCTCTCCCGCACATGGACGGTGCGGCCCGCGAGCTGCTCAGGCTTCCGGGGCAAGTCCTTCTCCCCCTTCTTGCCGACGACGAACTCACTCACCACGGCCAGCGGGCGGGTGAAGGCGACCTCCTTCGCACGGGCGGGAGTCACCGTCAGATCCGCGGCGATGAGATCGCCCCGCCCCTCTCGCAGCATGGGGATGAGACGATCGAAGCTCGGAGCCTGAATGAACTCCACGGCGAGCCCCTGCTTCTCGGCGAACCGCGTCAGCAGGAGCCGATCCTGCGCCTTGGGCATGCCCTGGCGCGGCAGGAAGTCCTCGTCCGTGCCCTCCACCAGAACCCGGAGCATGCCGGAGGCGCGAATGGCCGCCAGATCCCCCGTGGACTTGAGCGGCTCGGGCTCGGGGATGGGCTGCGCGGAAGGCGGCGGAGGGGCCTCGGGGAAGATCGGATCCTCCGGCTCGGGGGCCGGAGCGGGGGCCGGAACAGCCACGGGGGGTGGTGGCGGCGGCGCGGGGGGCTTGCTCGGCTCACAAGCCAGAACGGACAGGGAGAGCGCGGCGGCGAGCAGCCAGCGCGCGTGGGACGGGTTGAAGCCGAACGAAGACACCAAGAAGAACCCCCTCTACAGAGAGGTTCTTACCGGAATCCAGGGTCCTCTGGGCAGGGGGGGCATGCCCACGCCACACGCGGAGTCCAGGCCCACCGCTCAGAAGGTCAGTCCCAGCCCGAAGTAGGGACCGCCGAGCACGTCCCGGTGGACGATGCCATCCACGAGGCCCGCGTCATCCAGCACCAGCCCCCGGTAGCCGCCTCGAATCACCAACGCGCCCAGGTGCAAAGCCAAGGCGGCGCTCGCATCCACCACCCGGTGAGGGAACGGGGTGAGCGCGAGCCTCGCCTCCACATCGAGCGGCCCCACCACGCAGGCCTCGACCGAGCCCGCGAGGCCCAAACCCACGAAGGAGATATCCGGGGCATTGGCGGTGCTCACGCCCGCCTCGCCGCGCAGCCGGATCCGCTCCTCGGCGATGAACGACCAGGTGAGGTGGGCCATGACCAGGGTGATGGTATCCGTACCAGCGGTCCCGTCATCCGTGGGCAGCTCCAGCCCGGTCAACATGCCGGACACGCCGAACCGGTGACCCTCCAGGCCGAGGAAGAGATCCACTGCGGCGCCACCGCTCATCGGTCCGCCCTGGAGTCCGGAGCGCAGGGACAGCGGAGCCGCGTGACGCTGCTCCTGCACTGTGCCATCTGGCCCGATCTCAGCCGCGAGGGGCGCGCGGTGGGTGCCGACGGTGAAGATGAGCGCGAAGAGGTCAATCACGGCGCCCACGTCCGCTGACGAGGAGTATGAGCTGGAGCCACCGGAGCTGCTGGAGCCCGAGTCATCGTCGTCATCGTCGTCATCATCATCGTCCTCGCCCACGGCGGTGGCGTTGTGGACCTTCTTGTCGTCCGAGGAATCATCCGAGGAGCGCTTACCGAAGCGAGCCTCTGCGGGAATGGCAGTCAGGGCGACCCCGAGGGCAAGCACCCCACAGAGCACGGCACGGGCAGAAGGCATGATTCCACTCCTCATTCAGTCGCAGCGACGCCAGCCGTAGGGCCATCCCGCACCCGGCGTGAAGGCATGCACTCAGAAGTGTCCCCTGCTCCCCGGCGGAAGGCTAGTCTCCCCCCCTCTCTCGGGAGAAGCCATGAACACAGCCGGGATGCTCCAGCGGGCCCTGTGCGGCCTGATCCTCGCGGTAGTGCTCGCGCCGCCTCGCCTCCACGCTCAACAGACAGCCAGGCCGGTCCTCCACGGCAAGCACTGGGTGGCCATCACAGGCAAGCCGCTCGCGGCCACGGCGGGCGCGATGATGTTCCAGAAGGGTGGCAACGCGGTAGACGCCGCCTGCGCGATGCTCGCCGCCACCAGCACCATGTGGGACACGTTGGGCTGGGGTGGAGAGACGCAGGCCCTCATCTACGACCCGCGCACGCGCAAGGTGATCGGGATCAACGCGCTCGGAGTGGCGCCCACGGGTGCGACGGTGGAGTTCTTCCAGAAGAAGGGCATGCGCTACCCGCCCGAGTACGGCCCGCTGGCCGCTGTCACCCCGGGCACGCCCGGCGGCTTGATGGTGATGCTGGCGGAGTACGGGACGCTGTCGCTGCGCGAGGTGCTCGGGCCCGCGCTGCAGATGGCGGACGAGGGCTACCCCATGGAGGCCGGGGGGGTCCGGGACATCGAGCGGCACAAGGAGAAGCTGAAGCAGTGGCGCTACTCGCGCGAGGTGCTGCTCCCGCACCTGGGCGAGGCCCGCGAGGGCCCTCAGCCGGGCGAGGTGTTCGTTCAGAAGGATCTGGCGGCCACGCTGAAGAAGCTGGTGGAGGCGGAGCAGCAAGCGCTCGCGCAGGGCAAGGATCGCAAGCAGGCCATCCTGGCGGCCTACGATCGGTTCTACCGGGGGGACATCGCGCAGGAGCTCGTGCGCGGAGTGCAGGAAGAGGGAGGACTCATCACGCTAGAGGATCTGGCGCGCTGGAAGGTGCAGCTCGAGGAGCCCGTAAAGACGGCCTACAAGGGCATCGAGGTCTACAAGCTCACCTCGTGGGTGCAGGGCCCGGTGCTGCTCCAGGCGCTGAACATCCTGGAGACGCAGGACCTGAAGGCCATGGGCTACAACAGCGCGCGGTACATCCACACGCTGTACCAGGCGATGAACCTGGCGTTCGCGGATCGCGACTTCTACTACGGAGATCCGTACTTCCCACCGGCCGAGCCGCTCCGGGGTTTGCTCTCGAAGGAGTACGCGAAGTCCCGCGCGAAGCTCATCAACTGGGAGAAGAACGACCCGAACGTGAAGCCGGGCGATCCGTACCCGTTCCAGGGCGAGAAGAACCCGTACTTGCAGCTGCTGCAGCAGTGGCCGCCCAAGCCGCCCGCTCCCGAGAAGCCAGCGGCGGGCTCGCAGCAGACGAGCATCGAGGACTTCGAGCGCACCTTCTACGCAGGGACTACGGCCATCCAGGCGGCGGACGAGAAGGGCTGGGTGGTGTCAGTGACGCCGAGCGGTGGGTGGATCCCGGCCGTCATCGCGGGGCGCACGGGGGTGGGGCTGAGCCAGCGCATGCAGAGCTTCGTGATGGATCCGGCAGAGAACCCGTTCAACGTGCTGGAGCCGGGCAAGCGGCCGCGGGCCACGCTGACGCCGAGCCTGGCGCTGAAGAACGGCAAGCCGTTCCTCTCGTTCTCGGTGCAGGGAGGGGACAGCCAGGAGCAGAACCTGCTCCAGTTCTTCCTGAATGTGGTGGAGTTCGGCATGACGGTGCAGGAATCAGCCGAGGCGGCCAACATCACGAGCTTCCAGATGCGCAACTCGTTCGGAGATCACACCCCGAAGCCGGGCAAGCTGGTGCTGCAAGAGCAGGTGCCGCCCTGGGTGCGCTCCGAGCTGAAGCGCATGGGCTATGAGATGACCTTCGAGGCGCGCACCTCGGGCCCAATCCAAGCGATCTACTTCGACCACCCGCACGGCACGCTCTGGGGCGGAGCCAGCAACCACGGCGACGACTACGGCATTGCCTGGTAGACCTCTTTCCCTTTTCTTGGAGAGTCCATGCGTCACGCATTCCACAGCTTGATGATCCTGGCGCTGCTCACCTTCGCGGGCTCCGCAAGGGCGCAGCCGAAGCCACCCGCTGCGCCGGAGAAGAACGAGCGCGCCGAGTACATCCGCTCGCACTACACGAAGTTCGAGTACCTCATCCCAGTGAGGGACGGCGTGCGGCTGTTCACGGCCGTCTACGTCCCGAATGACGCGAGCGCCACGAAGCGCTACCCCATCATCCTGATGCGGACGCCCTACTCGTCCGGACCCTACGGAGCGGAGCGGTACAAGGAGGCGATCGGGCACGGCGAGGCCTTCGAGAAGGAAAGCTTCATCTTCGCGTTCCAGGACGTGCGCGGGACGCACCTGTCCGAGGGCGAGTTCGTCAACATGCGTCCGCACCAGTCCACGAAGCGTGGAGCGAAGGACATCGACGAGAGCACGGACACGTACGATTCGATTGAGTGGATGGTGAAGAACGTGCCCGGCAACAACGGCAAGGTGGGCATGTGGGGCGGGTCCTATCCCGGGTTCTACACGTCGGCGGGAGCCATCGATTCGCACCCGGCGCTCAAGGCCATCTCTCCGCAGGCACCGATCGCGGACTGGTTCTGGGATGACATGCACCGGCACGGCGCCTTCAACCTGGTGCTGGCCTTCAACTTCTTCGCGAGCTTCGGCAAGGCCCGCCCCCAGCCCACGGCAACCCGGGACTGGGACCGCTTCGAGCACGGCACGCCGGACGCCTACCAGTTCTTCATGGAGCTGGGCCCGCTGAGCAACGCCAACGCGCGCCACTTCAAGGGCGGCATCGCCTTCTGGAACGACATCGTTGCGCACCCCAACTACGACGCCTTCTGGCAGTCGCGGAACATCCTGCCGCACCTGCGCAACATCAAGGCGGCGGTGCTCACCGTGGGTGGCTGGTACGACACCGAGGACCTCTACGGCCCGCTGCACACGTACAGCGCGATCGAGAAGCAGAACCCGGGCATCTCCAACAGCCTGATGATGGGCCCCTGGTCGCACAATGGCTGGATCCGCAGCGCGGGCTCTTCGCTGGGTGACGCCGACTTCGGCTATGCCACGAGCGAGGCGTACAAAGCGCTGGCCCTGTCCTTCTTCAAGCACCACCTCAAGGGAGGAGAGAAGCCGGACCTGTCGGACGCCATGGTCTTCGAGACGGGAGCCAACCGCTGGCGCCGCTTCGACACCTGGCCGCCGAAGAACGTGCGCCCTACCCGCCTCTACTTCCAGCCTCAGGAGGTCCTCTCCTTCTCGGCGCCCAGTGGCTCCGGCTCGGCTCTCTTCGACGAGTTCATCAGCGATCCCCACCGCCCGGTCCCCTACACGGCCGAGATCACCCCATTCTGGGCCAAGGACTACATGGCGGAGGATCAGCGCTTCGCCTCGCGCCGGCCTGATGTGCTCGTCTATCAGACCGAGCCGCTCGAGAAGGATCTCACCTTGGCAGGGCCCATCGAGGCGGACCTGTGGGTCTCCACCTCGGGCACCGATGCCGACTGGGTGGTCAAGCTCATCGACGTCAACCCCGGCAAGATGCCCGGCTGGTCTCGCGCCGATGACGAGAGCGGCAAGAAGAACCACGGCAGCCAGCAGACCCTCGTTCGCGGCGAGCCCTTCCGCGGCCGCTTCCGCGACAGCTACTCCGAGCCCAAGCCCTTCAAGCCAGGAGAGCCCACCCGCGTCCACTTCACCATCAACGACGTCTTCCACACCTTCCAGCGTGGCCACCGGGTGATGATCCAGGTCCAGTCCTCTTGGTTCCCGTTCATCGATCGCAACCCGCAGACCTTCGTGCCCAACATCTTCGAGGCCAAGGAGAGCGACTTCATCAAGGCCACGCACCGCGTGTACCGCTCCACCTCGAATCCCAGCTTCGTCCAGGTCAACGTCCTGCCCGCGGCTGACGAGTAACCCCCGAGGCAGCCGCTCACCGGAGGTCTCTACTTCCTGGGCGGCTCCTCTCCAGAGGGAGGCGTGAGCGGCGCCTCGCTCTTGTACGGGCTCCAGGAGAACACCACCTCCTGGCCCGTCGAGTCGTAACCATAGAGGGTGTCGAGGATCTGCTTGGTGCCAGGAGCCGCCTCGGCGGGGCTCACGAGGACGTATCCACGGAATCCACCTCGTTCGAGTCCCTCTTCCACGCGGACCACCTCACTCCACTTCCGCGTGTCGATGTCCACGCCACCATCCCAGTACCGGGTGACCCGCTCCAAGCGGTCCCAGGTGATGTCGGTGGCCACGTCCTTCACCACGACGTTGCTGCGCCGACCCCCATCCGGCTGCTCGCTCCAGCGAGAGACCTCAAGCTCGGCGGGACGAGGACCCTCGCTGGGCGGCGCCCCACGGGTGACCACGAACGCCGTCGCCACCAGCGGCACGCCTCGTGGTGAACGCGCCATGACTCGGACCGTGAAGCTCCGGGTCTCATTCGTTCCGAGCCCCTCCACTGAATAGGAGTGCTCGGCCTGAGGCTCGACAGTCTGCGCGGTCGCGCCGTCACCAAAGTCCCACGTGTATGCAGCGGCCCGCTCACTTCCCGGTGAGATGGTCTGGAACAGAAAAGCCGACTGCCGGCGCTGAGTGACGATCAAGCGCAGGGGCTCAGCGTCCTGGCGTTCACTCGGAGCGCATGAGCGCACATCGATCTCGACCACCCGCTCGGCCAGCAGCCCCACGCGCCGCCCTCCGAGATCCTTGCAGACCTGGAAGTACACGGCGTACTTCCCAGGCTCGGCGGGGGCCGCCCACTGCACCGTCCGCCCGGGATGCAGTTCCGCGTTCCCGTCCCGCGTCAACCAAACCCACCGATGCACTGAGCCCGGCTCGGACACCCCACCGAGCCGCGCAGACAGGCCCATGGGCTCGCCCGCGCAGACCCACGAACGATCCCGATCGATGGCCTCCACCACGGTGCTGGAGACTACGGGCACCAACTCCTCATGAAGGGCCGTGGCCAGCACCTCTCGAGCCTGCACCCCTACGATGGGAGCAGACTTCGCGGCCACAGGAGGCAGGCTCGGAGCAGAAGGCGGCGGAGGCGGAGCCACCTGCGGAGGAGCCTCCACCACGACGCGGGGAGCTGGACTCGGAGCCTCCCCTTCTCTCCGTCTCCACAGCACCCCAGCGAGCACCACCACCGCCGCAGCAGCCACGAGCCCCCAGCGCCGCCGCACGCGAGCCTCTAGAACCCGAAGTCGATCAGGTGCCGGCCGTACCCTTCCGAGTTGGGCCGATACCACTGATCATCCCAGCCCTTGAACGGCGCATCATCGAGGATGCGCTCCGTCTTCCCGTTGAGGACCACCGAGTTGATGAGCTGCACCGTCCTCGAGCCCACGTTGCGCGAGACGAGCCTGTCTGTCGTGTCGAGGAACTGCACGGTGGTGCGGCTGCAGTAGTCCTGGAGCAAGCAGCCCGCGTCGCAGGTGCTCAGGTTGTTGTACGTGGCGTGCTTGTCCTCGGCGACGTAGAGCGTGGGCCACCCGCGGTACCCGTTGCGCGTGTCGCTCGTGTCGTACTCGAGCTGGTTGTACTGGTACCACGCCGACGAGTCACAACTGCTCTTGCGGTGCGCGGACAGATAAGCCCAGTCCAGGTACCAGCGGCCCGCCGAGTAGTGCAGCTCGAACAGCTGGAACTCGGGATCGCCGTCGTGCCCGGTGGTGACGCCCGTGTCGTCGTAGAACGTGTCCAGGTAGAAGATCTGCACCGTGCGCGTGGAGAAGCTCAGGTTCTTCACCGAGTAGTACGGCCGCCGGTCGAAACCGCTCTCGCCACTGTCGAACCACAGCTTCGGCATGAACCAGTACGCCAACTGGTACTCGCAGTCGTCGTTCAGCCCGTCACGGTCCGCATCCGCTCCCGAGCCCCAGCAGTTGTCTCCATAGGAGATCGTGCCCAGCCCATCGGCGCGGGCCACGGACGGCAGCGCCAGGAGCAAGCCCAGCGACACGAAGAGGGTTCTGGCCAAGCGCTGCATTCGGTTCCTCCAGAAGCTGAGAGCGGCCTCGCGCTTTCTCAAGGCGCGAGAACCTAGCCCAATTATCGAACCTGGAGGGTCTGCCGTTGCCGGCCCGCTCCCACACGTTCCGTCGCTCGGAAATTCCACTCGCGGAAGAAAGGAATTCCCCCAAGCTCTGTAATCCTTGCGGAGTGGAAGCCCTGACTCAGTGCATCAACTGGCCTTTTTACAGCAGAAAACCCGTGTCTTTGCGCGGAGTTACGAGGGGCTACGCAAAGTTTTCAGGATTTAGCACTCCCTGTCGTTTTGCATCTGGACGCAACTACAGGGCACGGCCGTACGATGATCTCCATAACCGGTGCTCTGGTGCGAAGCGGGAGGGTGCAGCTATGTGGATCGAGGCGATTATCATGCCCCGTGAGAATGACTCCCGGCCGTACCGCCCCGCGCCTCGGCGCGACCGCCGCGCCGTCTACCAGGCCGGCCGCGAGGAGAGCCTGGAGTTTCGCACGACCGTGTTGAACTACTTGCAGGCGAACCAGCTGATGCACGCCGTGAAGTGGGTGAGCGAGCCCGGCTCGCTTCCCATGGTCACGCTCCGCTGCCACCAGCAGGTGTTGGAGCGCCTGCGCAAGGTTCCTGAGTTCGAGGCCGGTCAGTCCCTGTCGCTCGAGCTGCAGTCCTGAGCGGAGCGGACCCGCAGTCAGCCCCCGCGGGCACCGCTCCCATTTGTTGAACGGCTGAGATCCCGTTTCGGTCTCTTCTTCGCGAACCCCAATGGCGACAAGGGGTTACGCCTCAAGTCCTGAATCTTCCTGGCTTTTCCGGATCTGCAGACCCCTCGGGTTTTGTTCCCTCCTGGCGTTCGGACGCAACCATTCGGCGCCTGAAAACAAGCCCTGCCCCGTGCATCCACGACGACCCTTGCTACTTTCGCTGCGTCAGCAGGCCGGAGGGTGTTCCGCATGTGGATTGAGGCGATCGTCATGCCCCGGGAAGAGGAGACGCCGTACCGTCCTTCTCCGCAGCGGGATCGACGCGCGCTCCACCAGGCCGGTTGCCGGGAAAGTCTCCAGTTCCGGGATTCGCTGGTGCGCTATCTTCAAGCCCAGCAGCTGATGGGCCAGGTGAAGTGGATGAGCGAGCCCGGCTCCCTGCCCATGGTCACGCTGCGCTGCCATGAGCGAGTGCTGGAGCGGCTGCGGCAGGCCCCCGAGTTCGAGGCCGGCCGAACGTTGTCGATGGAACTGCCCTGCTGAGATTCGCTGGAAGCAGGGATTGGGCTGCGTGCGGTGCGGGCTACAGTTAGGTAGAGCCTTGATCCCGCCCCATGTCCACTGCCTCCTTCAAACCGGAGTCCCTGGCCCGTGAACAGGCCGAGCGCCCCCATGCGCCGAGGCGTGCCCTCGAGACGAACCTGACGAGCCTGATGCTCGCCCTGGAGACGCTGGACGAGTGCATCTGGATCTGGAACTGCCCCACCGATGAGCTGCTCGTCACCAGCCGCTGGCGGACGACGCTGGGCTATGCCGAGGGAGAGCTGGGCTCGAGGCTGCAAGACCTGATGGAGCTGCTCCACCCGGACGATCGACCCGCGCTCAGGGAGGGCATGGATGCCCATCTGGCGGGCCACACCCCGCGCTTCGAGCGGGAGGTGCGCCTGCGGCGCAAAGATGGCCAGTGGAGCTGGCAGCTCAGCCGCGCCCGCGTGATCGCTCGGGATGAGCAGGGCCATCCGGTGCGCGTGGTGGGAACCAACGTGGAGATCACCGCCAGCAAGCGCAACGAAGAGCGGATGCGCGCCCTGCTCAGCGCCCTGCCGGATCTCATCTTCCGGCAGCACCGGGACGGCACCTACCTGGACTTCATCGTCAACAAGCCTGACGAGCTGGTCATCTCCCCCCAGTCCCTCATCGGCACCAACATCCGGCAGCTGCCGATGGAGCCATCGCTCATCAACAAGATCGTCCTGCATCTGGAGCGAGCCATCGACCAGGGCACCTTGGAGGTCTTCGAGTACCAGCTGCCGGTGGGTGGCCGGCTCCAGCACTACGAGTCGCGCATCATCCGCAGTGCGCCGGACGAGGCGGTCTGCATCATCCGGAACATCACCGAGCGGAAGCTGGCCGAGGAGCGGCTGCACCAGCAGGAGGAGGAGCTGCGGCGCCACCGCGATCACCTGGAGGAGCTGGTGCAGAGCCGTACCGAGACACTGCTCCAGACGACGCGGGAGCTGGAGGAGCGGCAGGTACAGCTCATCCAGGCGGAGAAGCTGGCCTCCCTAGGGCAAATGGCGGCCGGCGTGGCGCATGAGATCAGCAGCCCGGTGGGCTACGTGCTGAGCAACCTGGCCACGCTTGCCCAGTACGTCTCCACGATCACCCCGCTGCTGGAGCAGCAGAAGGAGCAGTGGAAGAGCACGAACGTGGGCGACATCCTCGAGGATCTGCCCGTCGTCATCGAGGAGTCCCTGGAGGGCGCGCGGCGCATCAAGGAGATCGTCCAGAGCCTGCGCATGTTCGCGCGGGAGGACTCGGGCGAGCTTCAGTTGGCCCAGCTGAACACGGAGCTGGAGTCCACGCTGCGCGTGGTGTGGAACGAGCTCAAATACAAGTGCACGGTGGAACGGGACTTCGGAGAGCTGCCGATGCTGCTCTGCCACCCGAACCAGCTGGCCCAGGTCTTCACCAACCTGCTCGTGAACGCGGCCCAGTCCATCGAGAAGCAGGGTGTCATCCGCATCCGTACGCGGCACGAGGGCAACGAGGTGGTGGTGAGCATCTCGGACACGGGCAAGGGTATGGAGCCGGAGACGCGCGCCAAGCTCTTCACGCCCTTCTTCACCACCAAGCCTCGAGGCCAGGGCACCGGCCTGGGCCTCTCCGTCAGCCAGAGCATCATCTCCCGCCACCACGGCCGCATCGAGGTGGACAGCACCCTTGGGCAGGGCACCACCTTCAGGGTCTACCTGCCCGTCGCCGAGATCTAAGGTGCGCGCCCGGCCTCAGCCCGGCGGCGGGCCCATGGGCCCCATCAACCCCAGCAGCGCCTTGCCCAGGAAGTCGCGGATGACGGGCGCGGACCACGCCATCACCGGCCCGCTCATGGCATCGCGCACGTAGCGCTCCACGGGGCGGCTGCGCAGGTAGCCCGAGCCTCCGGCGATCTCCAGCGCCGCTGTGGTGATGGCCACCGCCGCCTCGTTGGCCACCACCTTGGCCTGCATCTGCAGCACGGGGAAGTCCGGGGCACGCTGGTCCGAGGCAGTGGCCGAGCGCATGGCCAGCGATCGCGCCGCCTCCAGGCGGATGCTCATGTCCGCGATGGCGAACTGAATCCACTGCATCTCCGCGAGCGGCTTGTTCTCTGGAGGCAGCCGGCGCTCCTTCGCGTAGCCGATCGCGAAGCGCATGGCCGCCTCGGCAATTCCAATGGAGATCCACGACAGCCCCCCCGAGATGGCATTGGGCGCGGTGGGATCGATCTTCAGCTCCCGGGACTCCGGCAGCAGCGTGTCCTGGAAGTGCAGGAGCTGGCTGCGTGTGGCCCGCATGCCCATCGGATCCCAAATCTCTTCGACCCGGATGGAGGCATTCTTGTCGATGAGGAAGAAGCGAGGCTGTCCCTCACACAGCGCGCTGGTAATCAGGTACTTCGCGTGCTCGCCGCCGGAGACGAAGCGCTTGGCTCCCGTAAGGCGCCAACCTCCCTCCCCCTTGCGGGCCTGCTGCTGCGGCATGAGGAACTGGTTGCCACTGGTCGGCTCGCCCAGCGCGTTGCCGAACCAAGCGCCGCGGCGGAACTCCGCATCGAAGTGGGCCACCTGCGAGGGCTCCCCCAGAAACCGCAGGACCTCGGCAGCTCCCTGGTGCATCAGCCAGGCCGTGGCAAAGGAGGCATCTCCTTGCGCCAAGAGGCTGATCACCCGCCCGAAGGTCAGCCAGGATGACCCGTCCTGAAGCATCGTATTGAGCGGGGAGCGGACCATGGCCTCCCTCCCCTCTTCGGGGAAGGTGGTGTCCCGATCGTGCCGGGTGGCGTGCTCAGCCAAGAGCGCCTGGAGCCGCTCCGCCTCTTTGAGAAGTTCTGCTTCCGTCATCGCTGTACCTGCCTGCAGAGAGAGACTTTCACCCACCGTGCGCCCCGAACGCCGATGGCTGGAGAGCCTCCCATCCTACCGGCCAAAGGGCCGCTCCGTGTCGAGCAGGCGTGTCCGTTTCTGGGACGGCGAAGTGCGTTTTGGGGACGGTGGTGCCAGGGGGCGCACGTGTTACTCTTCGCGACCTGGACCGAGTTCACCTACCAACTGGCGCCCATCACCACGGGCTATGAGTGGGCCATCGGAACCCCGGAGAATGCGACGGCGATCCGGGATTTTGCTCCCACGGACACGCCCATGCGCTCCACGGCCACGGGGCTGAACCTGCGGGTCGGCCAGAAATACCTCGTCACCGTCCGAGCCTCGAACCCAGTGGGCCTCACCCAGGGTGCTCAATCCAGCGGTGTGGTGGTCACGCTCCCGGACGGTGGAGTGGTCGAGCCCGACGGCGGTACGGGCGAACCGGATGGCGGCCCGGGTAGCCCTGACGCCGGTGAGGGCGAACCGGACGGTGGCGCCGTCAATCCAGATGGCGGCCCGAGTGAGCCACCGGATGGTGGCACCGGTGACGGCCAGGGCGGCGACAAGGAATCGCCGCTGGGCTGGGGCTGTGCAGCAGCGGGCGGAGCAGGGCTACCGCTGCTGCTCGGACTGATCGCCTTCGTGCTCCTGGGACGCAGGCAGGAGCAGGCGCCGCGCTGAACTCAGGCGTGGACGACGATCGTCTTCCAGGCCAGCAGCGCTCCGTCGTCCATCTTCTGCGTCTGGAAGTAGTAGTCGGTCAGCCCGCTCTGGCGCAGCACGTTGTCGTTCACGTTGGTGGTGTCCTTGGCGCCACGCGAGCTGTAGAGCGTCTGCGTCGAGATGATCTCGTTGTTGAGCGCGTCTTCGAAGAACAGCTGCGAGGTGAGGTACTCCGTCCCGCCCACGCGAACCGTGAAGTGGATATGGATGGTGCGGCTGCTGTACCAACCCGGGAAGCAGGTGTCGAAGTCGACACGCCCATTGGCGTCCGTCGCGCGGATGCCTCGGAACCAGCGCGAGGCGCGCGCCGCGGCATTGCCGTTGGTGCACATGTTGGACGCGTCGCTGCCCGAGTACAGGCCTGCTGGGTTGGTGTGCCACACGTCGACGGTCGCTCCCGGCACCGGCTGGCAGGACGGGTTGACGATCAAGAAGGCCAGCCGCACGGGAAGGCCCGGCTGCGCCTCGCTGATGTCCTTGCGATCCACGGTGGCTGCGTAGCAGGGCCCCAGCGTGGCGGCCTTGTAGACGGTACAGGCGCTCCCAATGCCCGAGGCGAACGGGTCCGGATAGTTGCCTGACATCGCGGCGGTGCCGCCCGTGGCCCAGGTTCCGTTGCCCTTGCCACCACCATCATCCGTGCCACTGCCATCGTCCGTGCCACCACCACACGCGAGCAGCTGCGCGAATGGCGCCATGGCCAACGCAATCCCCACGCCCCGGATCAACGTCCGCCGAGGCAACAACAACCCCACAGGCTTCTTTTCGTCGTGCTTCACGCAGTCCTCCATGCCCAGCGCCAGCTCCTCGCTGTCAGGCCATGGCGTCAGCCTCGGTGACAGGTCTTAAGCAGGCATGACTCGCGGATGACGAAATATGAATGAGGCTCGGCAGTTCCTCAGGCAGGCAGCTTGCCCGCGACACCCACGCTGGGCTCCTCTCCGGGCACGGTTCGCTTGAGAGCCATGATGGCCAGGGCCGTGACCACCGTGCCCGCGAGGATGGCGAGCCCGAACGGCAGCAGCGGCGTGACGGCTCCGGGGATGGCCAACACGAAGATCCCTCCATGGGGCGCGCGCAGGTTCACCGAGAACACCATGGAGAGGCTCCCCGCCACGGCCGAGCCGAGCACCAGGCACGGGATGACGCGAAGCGGATCCTTGGCGGCGAAGGGAATAGCCCCCTCGGTGATGAAGGCCAGTCCGAGCACAGCCGCAGCCCCGCCCGCCTCGCGCTCTTGCAGGGTGAAGCGCTTGGGGGCCAGCCGCGTCGCCAGCGCCAGCCCCAGCGGAGGCGTCATGCCGGCCGCCATCACCGCCGCCATGGGGGTATAGGTGTTGCTGGCCAGCAGCCCGACGGAGAACGCGTAGGCGGCCTTGTTGAGCGGCCCGCCCATGTCCAGCGCCATCATCCCGCCCAGCAGCGCACCCAGGAGCACCGCGTTGGCGCCGCTCAGTCCCTGGAGGAAGTTCGTCAGCGCGTCCATGAGGAAGGCCACCGGCGTGCCGATGACGTAGATCATCACCAGCCCCACCACGAGCGTGGACAGGAGCGGGAGGATGAGGACGGGCTTCAGTCCCTCGAGGTTCCGCGGCAGCTTGATGAAGTCCCGCAGCCACCGGGCGAGGTAGCCGGCCAGAAAGCCCGCGAGGATGCCGCCCAGGAAACCCGCCTTGAGCTGCACCGCCAGCATCCCGCCCACGAGCCCCGGAGTCAGGCCCGGCCGATCCGCGATGGAGAAGGCGACATAGCCGGCCAGCACAGGGACCATCAGCGCGAAGGCGGCCTGGCCACTCTGCATCAGAGCCTCGGCGAGCGAGCCCTTCTCTTGCGCGGCCTGGATCCCAAAGACGAACGAGAGCGCAATGAGGAGGCCGCCCGCGACCACCATGGGCAGCATGAAGGACACGCCTGTCAGCAGGTGCTTGTAGGGACCGGTCTCCTGGCCCTTGCGCACGGTCTTGGCGGCGGCGACCTGCTCGGAGAGCGCGGGGCCTCCTTGCGGCATGGGCAGGGCCAGGGCCTCGGCGATCACCGCCTTGGGCCGCTTCAGCGCATCACCGACCGAGGTCCGCAGCAGGCGCTTGCCGGTGAAGCGCTCCAGCGTCACGTGCGTGTCAGCGCCGATGATGACGGCCTCGGCCTCGGCGATCTCCTCGTCCGTCAGCGTGTTCTTCGCGCCCACCGAGCCCTGCGTCTCCACCTTGATGTCGTAGCCCGCATCCGCAGCCGCCTTCTTCAAGGCTTCGGCAGCCATGAAAGTGTGGGCGATGCCGGTGGGACACGCGGTGATGGCCACCAGCTTCCCGCGCCGCGCCGGAGCTCCCGAGGTAGCCGCCGTGGGTGTCACGACCACGGGAGTGGAGACCGGTGGGGTGGCAGCCAGTGACGCGCCGGGGGCCAGGGCGGAGCCTCCAGCCGCAGCGACACGGGCCGCTTCCAGCGCGGCGGCGATGACGGCATCGGTCTCGCGGATGGCCACAGCGGTCGAGGTGCGGTGGATGGGCTTGCCCGCGAACCGGCCGGTGTCGACCTGGATGTCGGCGGCGATGATGACCGCATCTGCCTCGGCCAGGGCGCGCTCCGACAGCGGTGCCTTCACACCCTCCGAGCCCTGAGTCTCGACCTCGATCGAGTGGCCGCGCGTCGTGGCGACTTTCCTCAGGGCCTCGGCGGCCATGAGCGTATGGGCAATGCCGGTGGGACAGGCGGTGACCGCGACGAGCTTGGCCATCGAAGCTTCTCCTTCTCCTAACGACGCGTTCAGCCGACCTCTTCCACTTTCACTCGCGCCATGAGCGTCTCCACCTCCGCGCGAGGTGGCAGGACCGGCCCGTGCCGCGTCAGGGTGCCTACCGCGAAGGCCGTGCCCCGCCGGGCGCACTCCTCCAAGTCCCCTCCCCCGGCCAGACTCGCGAGCACTCCCGACAACATGGCGTCGCCCGCTCCCACCGTGCTCACCACCTCGACGGGAGGCGGCTTGGCGAACAGCGCCCTGCCCCGCTCAACCAACAGCGCACCGTCAGCGCCCATCGAGACGACAACCCGGCCGATGCCTTGGGCCACCAACCCTCGCGCGGCGGCCAGCACGTCCTCGCGCTTCGGCAGCTTTCGCCCCAGCAGCTCCTCGAGCTCATGGATGTTGGGCTTGATGAGGTCTGGCCCCTCCGCCACGCCCAGCCGCATGGAAGGGCCACTGGCGTCGAGCGCCACGAGGCCTCCCTTGCGGCGCAGCAGGCAAACCAACTCGGCATAGGCGTCCTCAGGCAGGCCTGCGGGGAGACTGCCCGAGAGGACAAACCAGCGCCTTGTCCCGGCCAGAGACTCCAGGTCCTGCTTGAGCGTCGCCCAGTCCTCCTCACCCACCTTCACGCCCGGCAGGTTGATGTCGGTGACCTGATTCCCCGCCGGATCCAGGACCTTGAGGTTCACGCGCGTCTCACCGGCCACGCGGCGGCACCGATCCTCGATGCCCTTGGCGCGGAAGAGCGCCTCGAAGGGCTGGACGTTGTCGCGCCCGAGAAAACCCGCCGCAGTGACGGGGCGCACCCAGCCGGCCAAGAAGGCTGCCACGTTGATGCCCTTGCCTCCGGGATCCACCCAGTGCGAGATGACACGGTTGACCGCTCCCGCGCGAAAGCCGGGGCACTCCAGCGAATGATCGAGCGCGGCGTTGAGCGTCACCGTCGCCACTCCTTCAGCCTGCATCGAAGTGCCTCCTCTCTCAGCCTCCGGCGGCCAGGGCTCGGACTTCCGCGGCGCTCCGGCAATCGAGTGCTTTCCGAGCCAGTTCCTGCAGCCGGTTCATGGCGAGCCCCCGCATGCGCGCCTTGATGGCCGCGATGCTGGGGATGCTGACACTGAGCTCGACGACGCCGAGGCCCGCCAGCATCATCGCTCCCGCCGGATCTCCCGCGATGCCGCCACAGGCGCCCACCCAGATGCCCGCGCGCCGGGCGGCCTGCACCGTCTGCTGGACCATGCGCAGCACGGCCGGGTGGAGTCCATCCGCCTGCGGCGCCAGGACAGGATGCATCCGATCCATGGCCAGCACGTACTGCGTCAGGTCATTGGTACCGATGGAGAAGAAATCCACCTCGGTGGCGAGCTGATCGGCCAGGACCACGGCTGCGGGCACCTCGATCATGATGCCCACCTCCTGCGGCTTGGCGCCGACCTCGCGGCGGACCTCCTCCGCGATGGCCTTGGCCTGAACCAGCTCGCTCAGCATGGTGACCATGGGGAACATCAACCGCACTGGCCCGAGCCGCGAGGCCCGGAAAATGGCTCGCAACTGCGTGCGGAACAGATCCTGGCGCTGCAGACACAGCCGAAGGCCGCGCACCCCGAGGAACGGATTCTTCTCGGCTGGCATGGAGAGGTACGGCACCTCCTTGTCTCCGCCGATGTCCAGCGTGCGCAGGATGACCGGCAGCCCGTTCATGGCCCGAAGGATGGTCTCGTAGGCAGCGACCTGCTCTTCCTCGCTCGGAGGGGTGTCACGCTCGAGGAACAGGAACTCCGTGCGCATCAGGCCGATGCCCTCGGCGCCACTATTGATGGCCGTCTCTGCCTCCGAGGGCTTGGCGATGTTGGCCACGACCTCGATCCGGACACCGTCCGTGGTGATCGCGGGCTGGTAGCAGCTGCGCCGCTCTTCCTCGCGCCGGAGGAGCGACTCGCGCTTGCGCTCGCCGGCCATGTCCCGGTCGGACTGGAGCGGCTCGGCGACGAGGACGCCGTTGTCGCCATCGAGGATGCACTCTTGTCCGTTCTGGAGATCGAGCACCGACGGCCCGGCCGCGACCACAGCCGGAAGATCCAGCGAGCGAGCGATGATGGCCGTGTGCGAAGTGGCGCCACCAGCCGCAGTGCAAAGGCCCAACACCTCACGCGGATCCAACCGGGCCGTGTCCGAGGGAGCCAGATCCTCGGCGAGGATGATCACCGGATGACTGGGCAGCGACGTCTCGCCTTCGACTTCATCAGCCAGGAAGCGCAGCACGCGCCGGCCCACGTCACGCAGATCCCCTGCACGGGCCGCCAGCAGCGAGTCCGCGAGCTTGCTCAAGGTGACGGCGCGCTCCTCGTAGGTCTCGCGCCAGGCCCAGCCCGCGCTCTCGCCGGTGCCGATGCGGCGCTGAGCCTCTGAGACCATCTCGGGGTCATCGAGCAGCTCGAGGTGGGCCTTGAAGATGTCGGCCTTGGCCGTACCCGCCTTCTTCCAGAACTCCTGATAGAGGTTGTTCAGCTCCGCCGTTGCTCCCGCCAGCGCCTGGGCGAGCCGATCGCGTTGGAGTTCGGGATCTGGAGCGTGCGGGTGCACCACCAGGCGCTCGCGCTTGAAGTGCCAGACAGGCCCGGTGGCGATGCCCGGCGAGGCCGAGACTCCTGCCACCACCCGGCCGCCATAAGCCACGACTGGCCGCGACGGAACGGGGGCCTGAGCAGGGACTGCGGCGGGCTCGGCCTTGCCCTCTCCCAATCCATGCGCGAAGGCCTGGGCGATGGCAGCCAGGGCTTCGGCGGCATCCGGACCGTCCGCGGAGACCGTCAGCTCGGTCCCGCCGCTCGCGCCCAGGTGCAGCAGGGACACGATGCTCTTGGCATTGGCCGTCTTGTCTCCCACGCGGATGGCCAACTCGGACTTGAAGCGCTTGGCGGTCTCGGCCAGCAGCGTGGCGGGGCGGGCATGCAAGCCATGCGGCGAGGGAGCCACCACGGTGATCGTGGACCCGCGAATGGACACCGCCTCGAGAGTGACGGTGACGGCCTTCTTGCCATTGAGGTAGTCCGCAATCTCCTCGCGATCGCGCGTGACCGCGAGCTTCGCGGCAATGGCGGGCTCGCCCAGTACTCCCGTCAGGTTGGCGAGCACCTGGACATGCTCGTCTGACTTCGCGGCAATGCCGACGGCGAGATGGACAGGGCCCTTGTCGCCCCAAGGAACTCCCTGGGGAAACTGCACCACCACGATGCCCGTGCGAAGCACCTGGCCACGGGCCTCGGGGAGCCCGTGAGGAATGGCGATGCCATTGCCCAGGAAGGTGCTGCTCAGCTTCTCCCGGCCGCGCATGGCGTCGAGATAGGCGGGCTCGACGAAGCCGCTCTCGACCATGGCCTGACCCACGAGGGTGAGGGCTTCGTCCCGGTCCTTCGCGGAACTGCATAGGCGGATGTCTTCCGGGCCAAGCTCCAGCATGTCCCTTCCTCTCCCGAGGTGAGTTGCTGTCCAACGGCAGCGATGGCGAGCCTGTACACCACAGGCGGCGGCGCTACCGGACAGAACGAGCCACGGGGGGGCCCTGGCCGTCGCCTTCACGACACAGGGAGGCCATGGGGCGGCTTCAACGCGACACTGCCGGGATTGTGGAAAGCACCCTCAGCGCTTTGGGCGCCGCGTTCCTCCTCGTCCTTTCCCTCCGCGTCCGCCTCGCTCCGATGGGCCGCCCCGTCCCCGGCCTCCTCCTGCCGCGCCGCGTCTACCCCCGCCTGGCCGGCTCCCGCCTCCTCCAGACCGGCGTCCCTCCCGCCGCTCACCCTCGTCTCTGGACTTTCCTGGACCGTGCCGCCCTGGCTGCCGAGGCGAGAGCCCCACCTCACGGGACTCCCGCCCAGGCCTCATCTCCGGACGGCCGCCTCCGCCTCTGCGGCGGTCATCCTGGGCCGCCTCCACCTCCTCGGGCATCCAGGGCATGTCGAGCAGCTCTTGCAGCTCAAGCAGCGTGTTCGCGCGCAGGTTGCCGCGCCGGCCCCGGTTCACCATGAAGCGCAAGGGCCGGTCGAGCACTGGCAGCTCTTCCTCCACGAGCGAGCGCGCGAGCTTCTCCGGCAGCACGAGCCGCACCACCCCAAAGGGATTCCTCGCCTCGTCCTGCTCCACCTCGTACGCCAGCTCGACCTCGCGATCGCGAACGAGGACGACGCTCGGCAGCGAGAGGAGCTTCTCCCGGGTCTCGGGAGGCACCAGCGTGTCCAGCTCAAGTTCCAGCGGGCGCGCCTGGAACTCGTCCATCGTGGTCACCCCTTCGAGCTGAGCTTCATAGAGCGCCGTCAGCTCATGCTCTCCCAGCTTCGCCGTGCGTCCGCCCGAGCGAAGCCACAGCTCGCGAACCTCACCGATGGCACGCTGGTTGCGGCGCACGGCGGGATGCTTGGACTCCCCGCGCGCCACCGCCTGGGCGAGCACGTGCCGGGCCCGCGCCCCCATTTCGGGCTCCCACGCACGGAGCACCTGGACTTCATGCTCCAGCTCGAAACCCGAGTGCTCCACTCGCCACTCGCGCACGAGCGCCCAGCGCCGAGGGTCATACGCGAGCTCCGGCTCACTGCGGTGCGCGTACTTCCACAGCACCTCCATGGGGATCTGCGTGCCCTCGATGGCCGCATGCG
Organism: Hyalangium minutum; assembly: GCF_000737315.1. Classification (GTDB taxonomy): domain Bacteria; phylum Myxococcota; class Myxococcia; order Myxococcales; family Myxococcaceae; genus Hyalangium; species Hyalangium minutum. The sequence continues at coordinate 434,357 of NZ_JMCB01000013.1, read as the reverse complement.
TAGAACCGTGGCGGTCCGCGAAGAAGCGGAGCGCCCCCGCAATCGCGCCGTGGCTGCCGCACACGCTCGTCTTCGAGACGCGCGCCTCTTCTCTCCACGACGTCTCCTCATCGATGACGAGATCGAAGGGCATGAAGCGCGCAAGCAGATCGACGAAGCGTAGGTACACCCGCTCGCCCGCGAAGGGCATGCGCGAAGGCAGATCGATCCCCACGCTCCGGTAGATGCTCGCCATCGCCAGCGCCGCATCCTCCACGGCCTTCACCAGCACACCGCGCCGCTCGGCCCAGCGCTCCATCTTCTCCGCGTGGAACAGGTGGCGCGGGAGGCCGTAGACCTCGCCCACGTAGCCCGCCTCTCGGTAGGCCTCGGCGTAGAGGTTGTAGGCGGTGAGGTGATCGCTGCCGGGGACCAGCACCCCATCCAGGTCGCGCTCCTCGCGCGTCATGCGGTGGAGCGATTCGATGGAGCTGCACACGGCCAGGAAGGGCATCAGTCCATCCTCGCCGTTGACGATCAGCTCCGCCCACGTCCGCTCCACCGGGAGCGCCTCGACCGCGCGGCCATAATCCGAGAGCTTCCCCTGAGCGTCGACGATGCCGCGAGCCTGCAGTTTCTGCAGCGCACGCCGGTAGGCGATGCGATCGAGCGACACGGGCAGGTCCAGCTCATCCGCCCGCACACCCAGGGCCGCCGCGGTGAGCGCCACGCGCTCCGAGTCCCCCGCGAGCTGGAACTCGGGCACCGTGGGACGGAGCGAAGCGAAGTGGATGTGACGATCGCTCAGGATGAAGACGCGGCCTCCCTCCACGCGCCCGTGCACGCGTCCGGCCATCTGGAGGATCTCATTGCTCCCGAGGTGGACGCGCGTGAGCACGTTGCGGCCGCGCTCGACGATGTTGGCGAAGCGCGTGTCATCAATGACCACCGTATCGAGCCCCTGCACATTGAGCGCGCTCTGCCCAGCGGCGGTCATGGCGAGCAGGTAGGGCCGCTCTTCCGTGCCTTCGAGGAAGGGCCGGATGGCGCGGATGGGCTCGCCGCCGTGGTAGTAGGCGGCGTGGATGCCCGGCCAGTGGTCGCGGACCTGCGCGGCGGCCTGCTCCACCGCGGCCCGGGTGGGAAGGAAGACGCCCACGCCACGCTCCTCCCGCTCCACCGAGCGGAGGAACTTCTCATCCAGGAACGCGAGCGGCTCTTTGTGCTCGACCATGACCCGGGCCACTTTCTTCGGATCGAAGGCCTGGACCTCGAGCACTTCGGCGCTGTTCAGATAGCGGGCATAGAGCGAGGGATCGACGGTGGCCGAGAGCCAGATGAAGCGGCACCCCACGCGCTTGCCGAGCGCGAGACAGAGCTCCAGCTCCGCCGAGGTCTGGTGGATCTCGTCGATGATGAGGGTGTCATGCGGCAGGATGTCGCCGTTCTGGAACCAGCGCCGCGCGATGCCGGTCGTCACGATGATGACGTTCCAGGTGGGCGTCTCGGGAGTCGCCTCGCGCTCGCGATTCACCACGCCGACCCGCAGTGGGATGGGCGCTCCCCGGCCGACAATCTCCTCGGCGATGGGACGGATGGCGAGCGTCTTGCCCGTGCCGGTGCCGGCCACGATGCCAAAGCCCTTCCCTAAGCGCGCCAGCTCGCGCACCCGCGCGCCATGGTGCTTTTCGAGGTAGGTCTCCAGCCGGAGCCCAATGGCCAGCTCGATGGTCTCGCACGCGGCCCTCGTGGGGGCGATGACGATGACCCGGCCTGTCGGCGGCTCAGCGGAGATGAAGGCTTCGTGATCGGGAGGAAGGTAGCGATCAGTCGGTGTACGCACGAGGAGTCATCACTTGGTGGCAGACGGGCGACGGCGGGCGACGCGTTCACGAACAGCCGCGATGAACGGCGCCTTTCCCGCGCTCCCGCGCGAGTCATCAAACTCCATCTCGAGCTGCTCGGCGATGGTGCGCAGATACTCGAGGCAGGGTTCGTCCTGGGGGGTTTTTCGCTCCGCGAACAACGCGTGGCAGGGAGGACAGTAGTTCACGACCCATACCCGCTCCTGGGGATCGATCTCGATGGCGACGGGGGTGCCATCGCTCACGTCCTCATCGAACGGACGAATGGCCCAGATGCCGGTGGCATCGTCATCGTCCATGAGGAGTTCCCGGTAGTTGAGGCTGGGCACAAACTCCCAATCTCCCCAGTCGTAGCCAAAGGGCCGGGTCTCGACGCGGAGGGCGCGGGAGCGGGCTTCCTCGAACTCCGAGGCCTCCTCGGGCGCGTCCTCCTCAGAGAAGAAGAACAGGTCCAGCACGGCCTGATCCTCGCCGATCCCCTCCTGCTCGCACTCGGTGCCCGACTTCTCACCGCAGTGATAGGTGCCCGGGGTACCGCACACACTGCATCGGTAGTCGTGAACGCCCATGTTTCTGCCACCTTAGCAGGGAGGCCCTCCCGCGGTTGCCGAACAAGGGGGCGGGCGGGCAGATGACGACCGGTCAACGGAACAGGAGCATGCAGCCCACCATCAGAACGTTGGTCTCGCCGAGGGAACGTCCTTATATATCGGTGATGGTCCCCTTCTCGGTCCTCGACCTCTCGCCCATCGTGGCAGGCAGTGACGCCTCGCAGGCGCTGCGCAACACGCTCGATCTCGCCCGGCATGCCGAGCGGTGGGGCTATCGCCGCTACTGGCTCGCCGAGCACCACAACATGACGGGCGTGGCCAGCGCCGCGACCTCGGTGGTGATTGGACACGTGGCAGGTGGCACCTCGACGATCCGCGTCGGCGCGGGCGGCATCATGTTGCCCAACCACGCGCCCCTGGTCATCGCCGAGCAGTTCGGCACGCTGGCGGCGCTGTTCCCGGGGCGCATCGATCTCGGGCTGGGGCGCGCGCCGGGAACGGACCCGGTGACGTCCCGGGCGCTCCGGCGAACCCTGGCGGGCGACGTCGACAGCTTCCCGGAGGACGTCGTCGAGCTCATGAGCTACTTCCGCCCCGCCGAGCCCGGCCAGCGGGTGCAGGCCGTCCCGGGCGCGGGCTTGAACGTGCCCATCTGGATCCTGGGCTCCAGCCTCTTCGGAGCGCAGCTGGCCGCGGCGCTAGGCCTCCCTTACGCCTTCGCCTCGCACTTCGCGCCGGACCAGATGATGCAGGCCATCGAGCTCTACCGGAGCCGGTTCCGGCCCTCGGAGCAGCTGGCACAGCCCCACGTGATGCTGGGCCTCAACGTCTTCGCTGCCGACACCGATGAAGAGGCCCGCCGGCTGTTCACCTCGCTGCAGCAGGCGTTCGCGAACCTGCGGCGTGGCCGGCCAGGGCCCCTGCCCCCACCGGTCGATGACTTCGAGAGCCAGCTGACGCCCATGGAGAGTGCCATGCTCGATCAAGCACTGTCGTGCACTGTCCTAGGCTCGCCGGAGACCGTTCAGCGTCAGATGGAGGTCTTCATCGCGCGCACCCAGCCTGACGAGCTCATGGTGACCTCGCAGATGTTCGACCACACGGCGCGCCTGCATTCGTTCGAGATTGCCGCCGCCGCGCGTGACAAGCTCGCGCGCAAGGGCCTCAGCACGGCGCCCCCTTCCTCCTCTCCCGCCTCGCCTCCTTGATGACCTTCGCTGAACTCTCACTCTCCCCTCCGCTGCTTCAGGTTCTCGAAGAGCTGGAGTTCCAAGCCGTCACGCCCATCCAGGCCCAGAGCATTCCGGTGTTGCTCCAGGGGCGTGACCTCATCGGCCAAGCCCAGACGGGCAGCGGGAAGACGGCGGCCTTCGCCCTTCCGATCCTGCAGAAGGTTCAGCTCCAGCAGCGGCGAGTCCACGCGCTCGTGCTCTGCCCGACTCGGGAGCTCTGCGCACAAGTGGCCGGAGAGATCCGCCGGCTCGGCCGGAGATTGCACGGGCTCCAGGTGCTCATTCTCGCGGGAGGCCAGCCCATCCGGCCGCAGCTGGACGCGCTCGAGAAGGGGGCCCACATCGCGGTGGGCACCCCGGGCCGCGTCCTGGACATCCTCGACCGGGAGGCGCTCGAGACACGCCAGCTCGCCACCGTGGTGCTCGATGAAGCCGACCGGATGCTCGACATGGGCTTCCGGGAGGACATCGAGCGCATCCTCGGGGCTACCCCTGCGGCGCGGCAGACCGTGCTCTTCTCTGCCACGTTTCCCCCGGAAATCGAGGCGCTGAGCCGCACCTTCCAGAAGAAACCCACGCGCGTGACGGTCGCGGAGGCCACCGCGCCTCCCGACATCCAGCAACTCCGGTACACGTGCGAGCCCCACGAGAAGCCAGCGCTCCTGCTGCGCATCCTGCGGAAGTACCAGCCGGCCTCCGGTATCGTCTTCTGCAACCACAAGGCGACGGTCGTCGAGCTGACGCAGGTCCTCCGCGAGTCTGGCGTGAGCGTGGACGGGCTCCAGGGAGACCTGGAGCAGAGCGAGCGAGACCGGGTCATGGCGACGTTCCGCAATCACAGCACCCGGATCCTCATCGCCACGGATGTCGCGGGTCGCGGCATTGACGTCGAGGCCTTGGATGCGGTCATCAACTTCGATCTCCCCTTCCAGCCCGAGCCCTATGTCCACCGCATCGGCCGCACCGGGCGGGCGGGGAGAACGGGCCTTGCCATCTCCCTCGTCACTTCCCGAGACGAGCGCAAGGTCGAGGCCATCGAGCAAGCCACCGGTGTGAAGCTGACTCCCGGAGGCCTGGAGGACCTGCCGCCGGAGGGGCCTGGCCGAGGAGCCTCACTCGAAGCAGCCTGGGAGACGCTCCTGATCTTCTCTGGGCGCAAGGACAAGATGAGGCCGGGGGACATCCTCGGCGCGCTGACAGGAGAGGCCGGAGGGCTGAACGCCTCCGAGGTCGGCAAGATCGAGATCCAGGATCGCCTGTCCTACGTGGCCGTCTCCAAGCGCACCGCGCGCATGGCGCTCCAGCGGCTTCGCGAGGGCCGCGTCAAGGGACGCAAGCTCCGAATTGAACGCGTAACGTAGTTGCAGAAGTCCGTTGCGCAGAGGCCCGGGCTGATCCAGAAGGCCTGCTGCGATGATTGACTACGATCCGCATCAGTGGGGACATCACTTCTTCGACCTGAAGGGGTCGATGGTCCGCGAAATCGTCGGACGGCTGCTTGTCGTCACCCTGTGGGCGACAGGGGTCGTGGCCTTCCACCACCACGTCCAGCCTATCGGCATCCCCAACATCATGCATGGCCTGGTGGGCGTGGCGCTCGGCCTGCTGCTGGTGTTCCGGACCAACTCCTCCTATGACCGCTTCTGGGAGGGCCGGAAGCTCTGGGGCGGCATCGTCAACGAGACGCGTAACCTGGCGCGCGCCTCGAGCGTCTTCCTCCGCGAGCGAGACCCGGCGCTCTACCGGACGCTCGTGCAGTGGACCGTGGTGTTCCCCTATGCCGCGGCCTCGGGGCTGCGAGGTGACAAGGACCTCGGCCCGGTCACCGCCCAGCTCCCACCAGAGGAGGTGCGGCAGGCGGGCACTGCCCAACACGTTGCGCTCGCGGTGTCCCAACGGATGAGCGAGGCCCTTTCCGAAGGCCGCCGCCGGGGCCACTACAACGAGTACACGCAGATGGCGCTGGATCAGAACGTCCAGCAACTCATCGACTACCTGGGCGGGTGCGAGCGCATCCACAAGACGCCCATGCCCTTCGCATACATGGTGCACCTGCGCCGCGCGCTCGTCATCTACTGCGGCTCGCTGCCGTTCGCGCTGGTGGAGAGCTTCGGCTGGGGCGCGGTGGTGGCCACCTTCTTCCTCTCCTATGTCTTCTTCGGCATCGAGGAGATCGGCGTGGAGATCGAGGATCCCTTCGGCACCGACGAGAACGATCTGCCGCTCGATCGCATCTGTGGCGTCATCCAGGCCAACCTCCTGGCGCTGCTGCCTTCCGAGACCGCCAGGCCCGATTGACAAATACAGACGCGTGTTTAATATGACTGGGTCATGAGGCCCGTCTCCACCATCCTGGGTGTGCCGTCCGTGCGCGTGCTCGCGCCGATGGCTGACGTGCGTCTCGGCTCCCGCAACAAGGTGCTGCTCGACATTTGATCAGGCGGACCGGTGTCCCCTGGCTCGCGGGTTGGCTGGTTCCCGTGCGCCGAGCGGGCTCGGTTCCGCCTCTGATCGGTCTCGGACTTCGTGTGTCCTCGCGCTGACCTGAGTGCGCCCTGCTGAGGGCCGCTCTCTGGCCCCCCGTGTGCGCACCCGTCTGTCCGCGGCGCCATTCCTTATCAACCAGTGTCTGTCTTTGGACCCGCGGGTGGCTCTACCCGGCGGGATCGGGAAACCTTTATGTCTCGCACGACACGCATTGAGCGGTACCGCAACATCGGCATCATGGCCCACATCGACGCGGGCAAGACCACGCTCACCGAGCGCATCCTGTTCTTCACCGGCCGCATCCACGCCATGGGCGAGGTGCACACGGGCTCCACCGAGATGGACTGGATGGTGCAGGAGAAGCAGCGCGGCATCACCATCACCTCGGCGGCCACGACGGCCTCCTGGAAGCCGGAGCGCGGGCTCTTCGCGGGCACGCCGCACCGGATCAACATCCTGGACACGCCGGGGCACGTGGACTTCACCATCGAGGTGGAGCGCTCGCTGCGCGTCCTGGATGGAGCGGTGGCGGTGTTCGACGCCAGCCAGGGCGTGGAGCCACAGTCCGAGACGGTGTGGCGCCAGGCGGACCGGCATGGGGTGCCGCGCATCGCCTTCCTCAACAAGATGGACAAGGTGGGCGCGGACTTCGCCATGAGCGTGCAGTCGATCCGTCAGCGGCTGGGCGCGAACCCTGTGCCGGTGCAGCTGCCCATCGGTGCGGGGCCGGAGTTCCGGGGCGTCGTGGACCTGCTCCGCAGGAGGGCCTTCTTCTTCGACGAGGCGTCGGGAGAGCCCTCGGAGGCACAGGAGATCCCCGAGCCGCTGCGGTCCGAGGCAGCGGCGCTGCGACTGCGGCTCATCGAGGCGTGCGCGGAGGTGGATGGCACCGTCCTGGGCAAGTACGTGGACGGGCGGCTGCAGGAGATCACGGAGGAGGAGCTGGAGCGCGCGCTCCGCCTGGGCACGCTGCAGCGGCAGTTGGTCCCGGTGCTGACGGGGGCGGCGTTCAAGAAGAAGGGTGTGCAGATGCTGTTGGATGCGGTCGTCAACTACCTGCCCGCGCCGTCGGATCTCCCGGCGGTCGAGGGCGTCACGCCGGACACGCAGGTGAAGGTCACCCGTCCGGCCAACGATGAGGAAGCCATGAGCGCGCTGGTCTTCAAGCTGATGCACGACAAGTCTGTGGGGACGATCGCGTTCCTGCGCGTGTACTCGGGCACGCTGCGCACGGGGATGGCAGTGCTGAACACCCGCCAGCAGCGCCGCGAGCGCGTGGGCCGGCTGATGTTCATGCACGCGAACAAGCGGGAGGAGGTGGAGGAGGTGCATGCGGGCGACATCTGCGCGGCGCTGAACCTGCGAGGGGTGCGCACGGGCGACACGCTGAGCGCGCTGGAGGCCCCGGTGGTGCTGGAGGCGCTCCATTTCCCCGAGCCGGTCATCCAGCTTGCCGTCGAGGCTCGCTCTCGCGGGGAGCAGCAGAAGATGGAGGAGGGACTGGCGCGGCTGGGCGCGGAGGATCCTTCCCTGCGAGTGGAGGTGGACTCGGAGACCGGACAGCAGCTGCTGTCGGGGATGGGAGAGCTGCACCTGGAGATCGTGGTGGATCGCCTGAGGACGGAGTACGGCGTGGAGGCGCGCGTGGGGCAGCCGAAGGTGGCCTACCGCGAGACGCTGCGCCAGAAAGTCCGCCAGGACTACCGCCACGTGCGGCAAACGGGCGGGCCGGGACAGTACGCGCGAGTGGTGATGGAGGTGGGGCCGGCGCCGAGAGGCTCGGGATTGGTCTTCGTGGATGACACGCACAACGGCGTCATCCCGAAGGAGTTCATCCCGGCCATCGAGAAGGGCGTGGCGGGGGCGATGCAGCGAGGCGTGCTGGCGGGCTACCCGGTGGTGGACGTGGAAGTGCGGCTGGTGGATGGAGACACGCACGTGCGGGACTCCACGCCCCAGGCGTTCACGATGGCAGGCTCGCTGGCCTTCCAGGAGGCGGCGAGGCAGGCGGGGGTGCGGTTGCTGGAGCCAGTGATGGACGTGGAGGTCACCACGCCGGAGGAGTTCCTCGGGGATGTGCTCGGGGATCTGTCCTCCCGGCGCGGGCGGGTGCGGGGAATGGAGGGCCATGGAGCGGTGCGGAGCGTGTCCGCGCAGGTCCCCATGGCCAACCTCTTCGGCTACGTGACCAGCCTGCGAGGCCGCACTCAGGGCCGCGCGAGCGCCACCTTGCGGCTGGCCACGTACGAGCCGGTGCCTGACACGCTGCAGGAGTCGGTGGTGGCACAACCGCAGTAGGAAGACCGGGCCCCGGGAGCCACAGCTCTCGGGGCCTCTTCCTTTTCAGCAGTCATCGATGCGGCGGCTCCGGCGAAGGATGGGCAGGCCCCTGGAATCCCTTCGCGCGGAACGTCAGCACCAGCGTGTCCCGGTGTCCCAGCTCGGCCAGCGGCTGGATCGGCGTGCTCTCGTGGATCACCCGCTCGTCATCGAGCAGCAACGCGGACCAGGCCTCGGTCAGCGTGAAGCGGATACCGTGAGGACCGTTGGCCTCGAATACCCGCGTCTCACCGCCCTTGATGCCCTCTCGCCCGACGAGCAGCACCGCCACGAAGTCCACGCCATCGCGATGGGCCCCCTCCGGCGTCGGCCGGCCAATCCCGTCCGTCGTGTCGATGCGGAACTGGTGTGCCTCGACGTACCAGGGCTGAGCCCCCTTCAACGTGGAGCAGCACGCGGCGAGCCCTCGCAGCAGCTGCGGCCAGACCGGCTGACCGATCACGGCCGGCGTCATCGGCTCGAACCAGCGCTCCAGACCTCCGTGCAGCGCGTTGTATTCCACTGGCTGCCAGTGCGCCCGGTGCGGCACCTGGGTCACCTTCTCGCCCTCGACGATGAAGCACGAGTGCCGGCGCGAGCGGTAGTGACCGCCGTCCCGCAGGTACGTGTCCGGTGGCAGCTCGTTCCAGGTCGGCTTCAGGGCATCGAGCTCGGCAGCCGGGGCGCCCACCAGCTCGCACAGCCCCTCTCGGCTCAGGACGGCATAGCCGCGGTCGAACAGCACTGCAGGGGTCTGTGAGGGCTTGGTGACAGGCAGCGAGTGACTCATGGCTCGAAAACAACGTTAACGGAAAAAGCCTCCGAGTGCCGTGAACTCGGAGGCCCTTCCGCTTTTCACCTCGGCCCTGAGCTCAGTGGGGGTGCCGATCCCGCGAGTCCTCATCCAGGTGGAGCCCCGAGGGCTCCCACTCCTCGCCCTCCCCCACCGTGGGCGGGTTCAGCGGCGGAGTCGCCGGATCCCCCGGACGGGGCGAGGGCCGCCCGAAATCGCGCTCGTAGATGCGCAGCACGGACAGGAAGAAGGCCACACAGAGCGGCCCCAGCAGCAGGCCGATCGGACCGAAGACCGCCAGGCCTCCCAGCAGCGCGAAGAAGATGAGGGCGCCGTGCATATGCAGGCCGCGCCTCACGAGCAGCGGCTTGATGACGTTGTCCGAGAGGCCCACCACGATGATGCCCCAGGCCGCCAGGAAGACGGCCCCCACCGGATGGCCCGTGGCCAGCAACAGCAGCGCTGCGGCCACGCACACCGTCGCGGCTCCCACCGCCGGAATGAGCGCGAAGAAGAACGTGACCGCCGCGAAGAAGATGGGCACAGGCACCCCGGTGATGAGGTAGCCCGCCAGCGCCGCCACCGCCTGCACGCCCGCCGTGGCCAAGGTAGACACCAGCACCGAGCGCGTGACGCTGCGGAACTCCAACAGCAGCTCCGTTGTCTGGCCTCGCTTAAGCGGCGACACGCTCTCCATCCACTCCACGAGCCGGCTGCCGTCGACCAGCAGGAAGTAGAGCGCGATGAGCATCATCACCGTCTGGAAGATCAGCGAGCCCGTCGCCGCCACCAGTCCGCCCACCGTCTGCGCCGCCACCGCTCCGCGGGAGCTCAGATGCGCCTGCAGCGTCGCCCACATCCCCGCGCTGTTTGACTGGAAGCTCTCGAGCATCCGCGCCGCGGAGTCCTTGAAGGGGCCAGGGACGTACGTCAGCAGCCCCGCCAACCCCCGCTGCTGCACCAGGTTGTTGATGAAGTTCACCCCTTCGAGGATCTGAGACACCAGGAAGGTCGTCAGCGCGGCCAGCGGCACCAGCAGCGCCAGGACGAAGCCCACGCAGATGAGTCCCGCCGACAGTCCGCTTCGCCCTCGCAGCCGCCGCGTCAGCCGCTTCTGCAGCCCGTGAAACGCTCCGGCCAGCACCGCTGCCAGGAAGAACGCCTCGAAGAAAGGCGAGATAATCAGCAACACCAGGGCGATGGACAGGAGGATGAGCCCGATGAACACACGACGGGCTACTTGAGCGGAGGCCATGGCCAAACGATGGGACGTCTCCTTGGTGGACGGTAGGGGTGGAAGTCCCACCCGCTGCTGCCCCGCCAGGCAGGCAGCCGAGCTGCTCTGTCCCTCCTCAATGTCCCTACTCAAGAGGTGGGACCTGATAGATCTCAGCGCGATGGCTACCGCCGCATCCTTCGAGGAACACCGCGCCGCGCTGACCGGCCACTGCTACCGCATGCTGGGCTCGGCTGCCGAAGCCGATGACGCCGTTCAGGAGACCCTGGTCCGGGCCTGGCGCAACCTCGACCGCTTCGAGGAGCGCTCTTCCATGCGCACCTGGCTCTACAGCATTGCCACGCGCGTGTGCCTGGACGCGCTGAATGACCGCTCGCGGCGGGTACGCCCCATGGAGCTCGGCCCCGTCGGCACCGTCGAGGACACGCTCACCTCCCTGCCCGGCTCTCACTGGATTGAGCCCATCCCCGATGCGAGAGCCCTGCCTTCGGACGCCGATCCGTCCGAGCTCGTGATGCTGCGCCAGAGCATCCGCCTCGCGTTCGTGGCGGCGCTCCAGCACCTCCCTCCCCGGCAGCGCGCGGTGCTGCTCCTGACCGAGGTCCTCGGCTGGTCCGCCGCTGAGGCCGCCGACAGCCTCGAGATGTCGGTCGCTGCGGTCAACAGCGCGCTCCAGCGGGCCCGGGCGACGCTCTCCACTCGCGACCTCACCCAGTCCCGCGCGCCGTTGTCCGACTCGCAGGCCACACTGGTGAACCGCTACGTCGAGGCCTTCGAGCGGTACGACGTGGACGCACTCACCACGCTGCTCCACCAGGAAGCAACCTTGTCGATGCCGCCCTACGCGCTGTGGCTCCAGGGCCACCAGCCGATTCGGGACTGGCTGTTGGGGAGAGGCTCAGGCTGCCGCGGGTCCAGGCTGATCCCCACCTCGGCCTGCGGCTCGCCCGCCTTCGGCCAGTACCGGCCGCCCAGTGTCCCCGGGGGCCGCCACCAGGCGTGGGCGCTCATCGTGCTGGAGCTCGAGGGTGACCGGATCGCCGCCATGAACTCGTTCCTGGACACCCAGGCGCTCTTCCCGCTCTTCGGTCTTCCGCTGGAGCTTGCCCCTATCGATGGGGATTCTTTTTTTCAGGGCGACCGATGAGTTCTCGCGCCCCTGGCCGTCTCTAGTAGGACAAACCCCTTCCGATGGAGGCACCCATGGCTGCGAACCGTACCTGCAAGATCTTCGTCAACCTGCCCGTCAAGGACCTGAAGAAGTCGATCGAGTTCTTTACCCAGCTCGGGTTCGGGTTCAACGCGCAGTTCACCGACGACACCGCCACCAGCATGATCCTCAGCGAGGAGGCCTACGTGATGCTCCTCACTGAGGCGCGCTTCAAGGACTTCGCGCGGAAGCCGCTCTCCGATGCCCGCACCTCCACCGGGGGCATCTTCGCGCTCTCGGCCAACAGCCGCGCCGACGTGGACGAGGTCGTCAAGAAGGCGATCGCTGCGGGCGGAAAGCACGCGGCCGACCCGATCGACCACGGCTTCATGTACGGCTGGAGCTTCTACGACCTCGACGGGCACCACTGGGAGGTGGTGTGGATGGACCCCGCCTCGATCCAGAAGTGAGGGAAGCGGACTCCGGAGTCGCCTGGGCCTTGAGCAGCCTGGGCGAGGCGCACATGCGCCAGGCTTCCTTGAGGAGCGCGCGCATCAACTCGCGCTTCACCGCGCCGAGCCGCACGATCACCATCGGGTAGTCCTGGTAGTGCGGCGTCACCTCGAAGCTATCCGGGTGGGCCTGAAGCAAGGCCTCCCGGTGATCGAACTCCACCTTGATGACGATTGACTCTTCATCGAGCACCCGCGCGAAGAGCTTGTCACTCACCCGGAAGCCCGGCGTGCCGTAGGAGGTCCGCTCCTCCACGGCAGGTAGGGCCAGGGCCAGCTCGCGGACATCTGCCTGGGTCAAGCCTCGGGCAGAACGTGTCCTCTTCGGGTTCTTCCGCTGATGCGACGGCATCGAAGGGCCGACTCAGGCCGACTTGGCCAACTCCGCATCGATCGCCTGAGTCAGGCGCGGATCGTCCGCCGTGACATCCGGAGCGAAGCGGCCCACCACGCGGCCGTCCCGGCTGATCAGGAACTTTTCGAAGTTCCAGAGCACGTCCGGCACTGGGTTGGGCTTGAGGCCGTAGTTCTTCAATTTCGCCCGCATCGGCCCTTCACCCGTGGCGGCCGGCAACGAGTGGGTGAGTCGCGCGTAGAGCGGATGCTGATCGACGCCCACCACGGAGATCTTGGAGAAGAGCGGGAACTTCACGTCGTAGGTCAGCTTGCAGAACTGCTGGATCTCCTCATCGGAGCCCGGCTCTTGGCCGAGGAAGTTGTTGGCCGGGAAGCCCAGCACCTCCAGTCCCTTCTCGCTCTGACCCTCGTAGAGCTTCTCCAGTCCTTCATACTGAGGCGTGAGCCCACACTTGGAGGCCACGTTCACCACCAGCAGCACCTTGCCCTTGTACGCATCCAGCGTGAGTGGGGCACCGCCGATAGACTTCACGGGGATGTCGTAGATCGTCTGGCTCATGGAGCCCGCAGTCTACCGTAGGCCCCTGGCGCGTGGTGGACTGGGTCAACCGCAGCGTCCATGGTGCAGTCTACCGAGCCGTCCGCATCAGCCAGGGGCACCTGCCTCCCGTGGCCCTCAAGGTGGCCCTGCTGACGGAGGACCCTCCCTCCCGGCACCCTCGTGGGCCCCTTCCGTGTCCTGGACTGGGCCCGTCCCAACCTTCCTTGACCTGGGCGGGTTTGGAGGGCCTATCCTCTGGGCGAGGAGTTCCTCGATAGGATTCTTCATGAACAGAACCCGATGGCTGATTCTTGGAGTCCTCACGCTCACTGTCGCAGGCACCGTGTATTACCAGGGTCTCGGGCAGCCCCCCAAAGCGAGCGAGCGCCCCCCTCCGGAACCTCCGCAGCCACGCGATGGTGGACTCGAAGCCATCACGATCGCGCCAGCCGATAGCAGGCCTCTCCAGGATGCAGGCACGAGGGATTCCGAGAACACGTACGCATCCACCGTCATGGTCACAGCCAAGGGCCCTTTGGAACTGGCGGAATGCAGCGGCGTCATCGTCAGCCCGAATCTGGTCCTGACCGCAGGCCATTGCGTTTGCAAACCCACGGCGAACACACGAAGCATCAATCGCTCGACATGTCATGGGACCATCAACGCGATGACAGTCTTCCAAGGGCCGGTGGGAAGTACCTTGATCGCGGATGTCAAAGTGCACGTATACCCCGGGACAATTCACCCCCACCCTGAGCTGCAACTTGTTTTTGACGCCAGTGGGGCGGTCTTGTCAGCCCATGCGAATCTCGCGGTCATCCGCCTCGATGAGCCCATAAAGCCCGGAACTCCCATCGCCAGCCTCGCGGAGATGGAAGTTCAGACAGGTGAACCCCTTGTCATGGCCGGCTTTGGATACGACAAAGACAAGGGAGGGCTCTATGGGGCCCGGTATTACCGGACCAACAAGGTTGTCACCCCTCAAGAGCCGTCCAATGGCAGGTTCATCTATGAGCAGCAAGGCCCCTTTACCTACAACGGTTTCGATGGGGGGCCCTGCTTTCGCGAAGAGGGAAATGACCGCAAGCTCGTCGGCATTGCCAGTGCCGGAACGGAGAAAGAATTACCGTTGATGAGCACCGTCTTCTTTGGCGATTGGATACGGTCGGAGATCCGGCGCGCAGCTCAGTAGGAGGGGTGTATGCGTTCGTGGATGTCGCGACCTATGGTGGCGGCCGGGCTTGCCGCTGTCTCGCTGGTGGTGAGTGCGTGCGCCTCCGGGAAGTGGACGGAGGCCTGGATAGAGCTAGGAGAGGGAACGCCGCCCGCTGAAATCCAGCTCGCAGTGTCGCGTGGCTCTCCAGACTACGACAATCTGTACCCAGCGGTCGTGCTGATCGGGAACCGTGTCATACACCCCGGCGCGAAGGTGGCGGCCGTCACCTATTGCACGGGCGTTCTGATCGAGAGCGACCTGGTCCTGACCGCAGCCCATTGTTTGTGTGCCCAAGCTGTTGAGAATGCCCGGTTTGAGGCCTCGAAGAACAATGACACGGCTCTCAAAGACAAGGTCATCGACAGGGAAGCCTGCGCCAAGAACACCATGGTGCTGAAGTATACACCGACCCTCACGAATTCGCGCTCCGGCTTCATCCAGGACTCTTCGTCGAATTTCATTGAATTTCCTGGCGTTGCGTTGTTGCCAGAGGAGTTCAGGATGGGGATTGATGGAAATGGCTCCATCACGTCTTTCCGGGCGGATCTTGCCGTGATTCGGCTGAATCACGAAATCAAAGTCCCCATTGCGCACAAATTCCCTTCGCGCAAGCTTGAGCAAGGGGAAAACGTCCTCGTGGTTGGCTTTGGCAGCACGGTGGTGAATGGCAAGTACTTCTCAGCTATCCGCCATTTCGGCACCACCAAGGTCACGGACATTCATCTGGAGGAGTATAAAGAGCTCCCGTCGACCGACGAGCAACATACCGAGTATGCTTCTGACAAGCAGAACACGGCCCATATCGAGGAGGGTGATAGTGGCGGGCCCTGCTTTCAGGAAGACGAATCGGGGGAGCGTTGGTTGGTGGGAATCATTCATGGCAAGCGGCCCGCCAGGGGCCTCAAGACTGTGTGTATCAGCACCTTCCATTCGCAGCTCGTGATTGACAGGCTGATACGCAACGCACGCGCGGTGACGATGCGGAAGACGTTGGCGAGGCCCAGGTCCCCTTGATGGATATGAAGTCGTAGAGGCCGTGTGTTGTGACGCCTTGAAGACTCACCTCGGCCTGCGCCTCACGGTGGGTGACGGGAACCTACCTCTGAGGTAGGATGCCGCGCACCCATGTCGAGCTCCTCCCTGTCCTCGCTCCACCCCGCTGCGCTCCCTCCCGGCACCCCCGTGGGCCCCTTCCGTGTCCTGGAATGGGCCGGACGGGGCGTCAACGGCGCCGTCTACCGCGCCGAGCGCATCGGCCGGGAGCACCTGCCTCCCGTGGCCCTCAAGCTCGCCGTGCTCCCCGAGGACCCGCGCTACCTCCGAGAGCAGGAGCTGCTGTCCCGCTCGCACCACCCCCACATTCCCCGGCTCGTGGGCGCTGGCCTCTGGGTGAGCCCAGAGGGCGCTCGGCACCCTTTCGTGGCCATGCAGTGGATCGACGGCGTGCCCCTGTACGACTGGGGCCGCATGTTCCGCCCCTCGGCTCAGCAGCAACTCCGCCTGCTGGCCCAGGCCGCGCTCACCCTCCAGTACCTCCATGCCCAGGACGCGCTCCACCGCGACTTCAAGGGCGACAACCTCCTGGTGCGCCGCTGGGACTGCCGCCTGTTCCTCATGGACTTCGGCTCCAGCATCTACCCCGGTGCCGATACGCTCACCCCGCAGCAGTTGCCTCCGGGCACTCCCGCGTACCGCTCTCCCGAGGCCTGGCTCTTCACCCTGCAGCCACACCAGGCCTCAGAGCGATACCGGGCCGGGCCTGCGGATGATGTGTTCGCCCTGGGCGTCACTGCCTGCGTGCTGGCCACCGGCAGGTACCCGGAGATGGGCGTGCCTCGGAAGGATGAACAGGGCCGCGCCCACCTGGATGCGCTCAAGCTGCCGCGCGCCTTGTTCTCCGACCGGGTGGCGCCGCCGCTGCGCGAGCTGATCCTGCGCATGCTCGCCATTCTCCCCGAGGAGCGCCCCACCGCGGCCAAGCTGACCCCCGCGCTGGAGCAGGCCGCGGAGGCGCTCGGCCCCTCGTCCCCGAGCCTGCGTGCTCCTCAGCCCGAAGCAGGCCGAGCGGACGCGATGGGGGCGCGGCGCGCTCCTCCAGAGCCCGTGTGGCGGCCCTGGCTCGTGGTGGCCGCGGGTGCCCTGGGCTTGTGGGCCGGAGCTCTCGTGCAGCAAGCGCCGCAGTCGGTGGGCGAGGAGCCTCCTCGGGCGGCTCCCGCCGTGCCCCTGAGCGCCACGCCGGAAGCGGCCGAGACGGACACCGCAGGGCTCGGGGAGGCGGCCTCCGCTCCCTTGGAGCCAGCTCCTTCGCTCGACTCCACGCGGGCCGTGGCGGAGAGTCTCCCCGAGCCCTCCGAGGGGCAAGCCCAGCCCGACAAGAAAGGCCGCTGCCCTCACCCCCAGCAGGTGGTGCTCAACGGAGGCTGCTGGGCCCGCACGAAGGTGAGCAACGGGGAGTGCGATGTCCTTGGCGGCCAGATGTACCAGCAGGCGTGCTACGTGCCCGTGCTTCCCGGCAAGCAGGGCCGTCCGTCCACCTCGGGCGCGGGCCGTCCCCATCCGCAGTGACTGCCGTCAGTGCACACCATGCGGAGGACCGTAGGTGCACAAGGCAAGCTGTCGCAGAGCCGCTGCGGTGTGCCTGAGCCTCCTGCTGCCGCTGCCGCTCGTCCTGCTCCTCCGGGTCCTCCAAGAGCGAGAGCTGTCAACGGACACAGCCCTCGGCGGCACGCGCATCCTCCCCATGCTCGATACCGATCGGAGGTTACGGCTGATGACCTACCGCCACGAGTGCATGTCGGGCGCCGACTGCGAGCCTCCATTGGGCTGCTTGTTCGAGGCCCGGTACAACCAGGCGTATTGCACAGACAGCCAGTGCCTGACGGACGCGCAGTGCCCAGAGGGCCAGTTCTGCCGTGCTCTCGCGACAAAGGAGCAAGGGCTCCAGGTGCGCATCTGCATTCCGCCAGGGGAACGGCAGGAGGGCGAGTTCTGTGATCCCGCCCCGCGGGACAAAGGGCACGCTTGCGCTGCCGGGCTGGTGTGCAGCGGCAATCCCTATCATTGGTGCGGCCGCCCGTGCCTGCCGGGTGTCGAGTCCACCGGGTGCCCCACCGGATTCTTCTGTGCGGAGACAATTCCCGAGCCCACATGCCTGCCCACGTGCGCAGGACGAGAGTGCGCCCAAGGCCAGCGCTGTGTCGTCTTCCCGGAAGGCGCCTCGGTCTGCGCACGGGTGTACGGGCCCTCCTGCTGGGAAAGCCCCTGCCCCGAAGGCCAGGCCTGCCGGGCGCTGACGGAGCCGACCCAATCAGACACGGTGTGGATGGAATGCATCGAGCGATGCGGGCCTGGTGTTCCCCCCTGTGGAGCAGGGAAGATCTGCGATGTCTGGCAGTGCCTCCCACGTTGCACCCCTGAGGAACAAGGGGCCTGCGCGGAAGGGTTCCGGTGCCAGCAACGCGGGCCAGACTCGCCCTTCGCCTGCCGTCCAGATGACGCGTCTCCCTGAGAAATGGGACCCTATTCGGGCACTGGTGCAGCGAGTGTTGGAACGAGGCGAGTCACTCGAACTCACAAACGACGCGCGAGCCCTGTGGCCGGAGCTAACCAGTTAGCTCCGATGAACGGGCCGCTCCCCTCGGGGGACCGGAGATGGCCACACCCTCCTTGCTTGAGCCTATGCCTACCTTTGCCGACCTGTGCCCCTATTCCGACCAGCCCTCCCAGTGAGAAGTGAGGGCTCGGTCCTCACAGAGAGGCTTGACGATGAACCGCTGCCACTCAGAGGAGGCTGAGCCGTGATGCCCGAAAGGAGCTGCCCGTAGAGCGCGATGCACGGAGCCTGCACGCCGAGAAGGTCGAGGCCTCGAATCGGCTCGGGCGGGCGAATCCATGCGACGAGCGGCGGCAGCGGCTTCGTCATGGTCAGTAGTACTGACGGATGTAGCCGTAGGCGCGCTCGAAGAGGTCGGCGTCCTGGTGGAGTTGGTACTTGAGCAGGCTCTTGCGGAGGGCCTTCTTCACCTCGCGCTCGCCGGCCGCCGTGTTCTGCCAGCCGGGGAAGCGGACGAGTCGCACGATCTCGTCGATGTCGGCGACCACGCGCTCGACCATCACGGGCGTCTTGTCGCTCTTCACCTGCTGGAACAGTTCGGTGAGGGCGGCCTTGCCGCGGTCTTCGTCCTCCTCGGGTGGCGTGTCCTTCTCGGTGCGGACGAAGTCGCGGGCGAGCTCGAGGAGATGCTTCAAGAACTCCACGCTGTTTAGCAGCCCCTGCTCGTGTCGCTCCTTGAGCGCCTCGAGGCGTTCGGACAGCGCCTTGTAGCGAGGGTTGCCCATGTGCTTACGCAGGCGCGCGGTGAGCTTGAGCTCGAACTCCTTGGCCCGCTTCTTCGGGTCGGGTGAACCCATCACCGCCTCGAGCAGCTCGGCATCGAGCACCAGCGTCTCGAGGTCGTCGCGTACCGCCTCGACGTGGACGTTCTGGTGAATCAGCTCGATGGTCTTCGCGCCGAGCGCGTGCCACACGAGCTTGCCCGTGCCGCTCGTCGGCTGGACCGAGACGTACACCTGCGTGAGCCAGCGGTAGTCGACCTCGAACGGCAGCAGCATCGGATCAGGCGAGATGGCCTCCCAGAGCTTGCCGAGCACCGAGTACTCGGCGGCGAAGGCGTCGCGCACGTCGTTGTTCGGCAGGCACTCCTGCGCCGCTATCAGGCCCTCGTAGCCGGTCTGCATGCGGTCAATCCCGGGGAAGAACGCGAGGCACTTCTGCATCGCCTCGGGGAGCTGGGCCTTGAGCCCCTCGATGTTGCCGACGACGCTGCGGAAGCCCTTCTCGTCGAACTCCAGCGCCTTGGCCACATCGTCGAACACACCGAGGTAGTCGACGATGAGGCCGTGAGTCTTCTTGTCGCCGTACGTGCGGTTCGTACGGCAGATGGCCTGGAGCAGCGTGTGGTCGCGCAACGGCTTGTCCAGGTACATGACCTGGAGGATCGGCGCGTCGAAGCCCGTGAGCAGCTTCGCTGTGACGATGAGGAGCTTCAGCGGATCGTTGGGATCGCGGAAGCGATCGAGGAGCCTCTCCTCCTCGTCCCGTGAGCGCGCGTAGGGCTTGAAGCGCTCATCGGAGCCCGTGGCCGAGATGACGATCTCCGTCGCCTCGGGCGGCAGCAGCTTGTCGAGCGCCGCCTTGTAAAGCAGGCAGCACTCCTGGTCGAAGGTCACGACCATGCCCTTGAAGCCGTTGGGCGAGACCGCGTCCTGGTAGTGCCTGGCAATGTCCTCGCAGATCTTCTGCACGCGCTCGGGCACTTTCACGAGCACCGCCATCCTGGAGGCGGCCTTCGCGAGGTTGTCCTTGTCGAGGTCGGAGAGTTCGCCCGTGAGCGCCTGGTAGGCTTGGTCGATGGCGGCCTTGTCGATGTGCAGATCGACGAGGCGCGGCTCGAAGTGAAGCCTCAAAGTCGCGCCGTCGCGGATCGACTCCTCGAAGCCGTAGCGGCTCATGTAGCCGCGCGCGTCCTCCTCGGCGCCGAAGGCGTAGAACGTATTCCTGTCGCGCCGGTTGATGGGCGTTCCGGTGAGGCCGAAGAGGAACGCGTTCGGCAGCGACGCACGCATCTTCATGCCGAGGTCGCCCTCCTGCGTACGATGCGCTTCGTCGACGAGGGCAACGATGTTGCCGCGGTCGTTCAGCACGCCCTCGGCCTCGCCGAACTTGAAGATCGTCGTGATGATGATCTTGCGTGTGTCCTGCTTCAGCAGCCGCTGAAGGTCCTCGCGCGTCTCGGCCTTCACGAGGTTCGGCACGTCGGAGGCGTGGAACGTGGAGCTGATCTGCGCGTCGAGATCGATGCGGTCGACGACGATGATGACCGTGGGGTTGCCGAGCTCGGGCTGGAGCCGGAGCTTCTGCGCGGCGAACACCATGAGCAGCGACTTGCCCGAGCCCTGGAAGTGCCAGATGAGGCCCTTTCGCGGCTTGCCGGCGAGGACGCGCTGCACGATGAGGTTCACCGCCTCGTACTGCTGATAGCGGCAAACGACCTTGATGCGGCGCTTCTTCTTGTCCGTCGCGAAGAGCGTGAAGTGGGCGAGGATGTCCAGCACCACCGCCGGGCGAAGGAGGCCGCTCACCGCCGCCTTCAGCCCCGCGAGCGTGCCCGGCGTCGCCTCGTCCTCGCCACGCCACGGGCCCCACAGGTTCACGGGCATGCGAACGGCGCCGTACATCAGCTCCTTGCCCTCGGTGGCGACGCTGAACGCGTTGGCGACGAACAGCTCCGGAACGTTCTTCTCGTAGTCGTCGTGGACCTGGAGTGCGCCGTCGAGCCAACTCACCGCATGGCGCACGGGCGTCTTGGCCTCGATGAGGACGATGGGCAGGCCGTTGACGAGCAGCACGAGGTCCGCGCGCCGTTCGGCGGAGCCAGCGCGGAAGGTGAACTGGCTCGTGACGACGTAGTGGTTGTTCTCGATGTTCTCGAAGTCGATGAGGCGAACGGTGACGTGCTCGTGGTTCGGCCCGAAGGGCATCGATCGGTCCCCACGCAGCCACGCGGTCAGCTCCTCGTTCGCCTTGAGCAGGCCGTCGGAGCGCACCGCGAGCACGATCGCCCGTAGCTTGTAGAGAACCTCGTCGGCGCGGTCGGGAACGGCGGCGATCTCGGGGTTCAGCCGAATGAGCGCGTCACGAATCCAGTCCTCGACGAAGACCTCATGGGGCTGACGCGGGATGCTCGCGCGCGCCAGGTAGTGCCAGCCGAGGCCGGCAAGCTTGCCGCTCTTGCGCGCGAGCCCGGCGCCGACGGCGGTGTGGTGCGTGACGCTGCCGCAGAGCAGGTCGCGGACGAGGTTCTCGACGGTGGATGCCTCGCTGAAGGTCACGGCTGCATCCCGCTCATCGCTGCTGACAGCCTGCGGCTTAGCTTCTCTTGTTCGGCCAATCTCGCTCCGAGTTGCCCTGACGCCCAAAGGACCCCGTCGATTTGTTGCACGATCGCGTGTTGCTCCTCAAGGGGCGGCAGCGGAAAGGGAAGCGCCTCGAAGCTATCGCTAGGGATTGTGGCGATAGACGTCGATGCCACGGCGATTCTTGTGAACTGCAGCGTGTAGAGAAGATGCTGGAAGTACGCCTGGGTAAAACCTACGTGGACGTGGGCGTGGGCACGGAAGCGCATAAGGTGGTCTTGAAAGAAACAGTCGCTTCCACGGCTTCGAAAGACAGCCGACCGTCCGACTAAGCTCATGGAGTTGCCCTTGTTGATCAGGATGTCGCCATCGCGGAGAGTGCAGCGCACCAGATCCTGGTCGGGGACGTTGATCTCCATGAGGTCCCTCCAATCGATCCATCCATCGAGGACGTTCGCGACTCGCAGGTACGGCCGCATGTTCTGGCCTTGGAGGCTTCCCGGATGTTTGCGAATGCCGACCTGTGTGTCCCCAGCCTCTCCTACGCGAACGCGGCGCCAATGAGCCGGAAAGTGATCGGCGGGGCCACGGCGAGGACGGAAGATCGAGAACAGGAGGGAACGCCGCGTCGCCTCAATGGCGCGTTGCGTTTCTAGAAATGACTCTCGGCAAGCTCGGGCAGCTTGGAGCGCGGTGGAAAGCCGCCGCTGCGCCTCCAGCGGCGGTAGCGTGAATTCCTCCTCAGCGAGGGTTTTCCAGTTGATTGTCGGCGAAAGTGAACCGACGGAGATTGCGATTGCGCGCTCCATGAAGGGGTCACTCTGCATGAAAAACGGCAAGAACTCGGGAAACACCGCGTCCGGCTTCGCACGAAGCACCATTGCGTGCGCTGAGCAGATTCCCTCGAAGTCAGCGACGGCGAGCTTGCGTTGGTAGGCTCGCCGCTTCCCGAAGATGATATCGCCCGGCTTGAACCGGAGCTTCGTCGACTCAACATCATCGGGCGTACCCCATCGACGGACTGAGAGGCTCTCCGGGTCGAGGTGTTCGAGGCCGACGTAGCGATCAACTCCCGCAGCCTTCGGATCGTCGACGCGGTCGTTCACGCATTGCGCGATTTCGCCGAACTTCACCCGCTTCCATGTCGCGGAGCCCCTAGCCATTGGCCACCTCCGCGAGCTCCGGCTCTTCGGCGACGAGGCCGTCGAGCATGTCGACCACAGCGTCCATCTCGGTCCAGAAGGCGCGGCCCGACTCCTCCCAGGCGGCCCACGACTGCGCGAGAGAAGGTGCCGACTCCGTGCTCGCACCCGAGGCAGCGGTGTCGCGTTTCACGTAGAGGGGGATCGAGAGGCTGTAGCCCTGCGCGGCGATGTCGTCGATCGTCGCGACCTGCGCGAAGCCCTCCTCGTCGACGAACGCGTCATAGGCGGCCTCGATGCGCTGCTGGTGCTCGGGACGAAGGAAGCTCATCGCCCGCTCACGCGCTATCTCGTTTACCGCGTTGATGAGCAGCACCTTGCCGCGCTTCTTCGGCGGCTTTTTGGAGCGGCAGAAGATGACGCACGCCTCCATCGGTGAGTTGTAGAAGAGGTTCGGTCCGAGCCCGAGCACGCAGTCTATGAGGTCGGCCTCGACGAGCTTCTTGCGCAGCTCGGCCTCCTCCTTCCGAAAGAGCACACCGTGCGGAAAGAGGATCGCGCAGCGCCCCGTCTTCGGGTCCATGCTCTTCAAGATGTGTTGGAAGAACGCGTAGTCGGCGCGGCCCTGCGGTGGCGTTCCGAGAAAGTTTCGGCCCCAGGGGTCGGTGGTCCACGCCTCGCGGTTCCACTGCTTGATCGAATACGGCGGGTTCGCGAGGACCACATCGAACATCTTGAGCCGGTCGGCCTCGTGGAATGCTGGCGCGGCCAGCGTGTCGCCGCGCGCGATCTCGCAGTCCTCCACACCATGAAGCACGAGGTTCATGCGCGCGATGGACGCCGTCATGTGGTTCCGCTCTTGACCGAAGAGCTTGAGCGTCCGGTGCTCGCCGCGCTTTCGCTTTACCTCGGCGAGCGCCGAGATGAGCATGCCGCCGGTGCCGCAGGTCGGGTCGTAGATGCTCTCGCCGCTCTTCGGCTCAAGCATCTGTACCATGAGGTGGACGACGGTGCGGTTCGTGTAGAACTCCTGCGCCGTGTGCCCGCTGTCGTCGGCGAACTTCTTGATGAGGAACTCGTAGCCGTTGCCGAGCTCGTCCTCGGGCACGTTCGCGATCGAGAGCGTCTGCCCCGAGAAGTGCTCGAGCAGGTTCTTCAGCGTGACATCGGGGAGGCGCTCCTTGTTGGTCCACGGAGCGTCGCCGAAGATGCCGTCGAGTCGCCCCGGATTCGCCGCCTCGATCGCGCGGAGCGCTGTCTGGAGCTTCTTGCCCACGTCCTTCGCGGCGGCGCGCACGTCCTTCCAGTGCGAACCGTCCGGGATCACGAATCGGTCGTTGGCCGTCGCGGTCGCGTACCTCGTGTCGCCCTTCGACTCGGCGAGGGCGGCGGCGTAGTCCTCGTCCCACACGTCCGAGAGGCGCTTGAAGAAGATCAGCGGGAAGGCGAACTGCTTGTAGTCCCCAGCATCGACCAGGCCGCGCAGGATGACAGCAGCGCCCCACAGATACGACTCAAGCTCTTGCTGGGTCATGTGCGTGGTCACGACAACCAACCTCCCTCGCGCATGACACGACGAAGGTTGTCTTCGGCCTCGCGGCACTTCGCGAGGGCGTCCTTGAAAGCGGCGACAGCGACGGGAAGCGGCGGGATGTCGGCCCCGATGGGAGGAAGCACGTAACGCGAGATGTTCAGAGTCCAGCCCTCCTTCTCGATCTCCGAGAGGTCGACAACGCGCGCGCGATCCTGGACGTCGGCGAAGCCCTGCACCCACGAGTGGACCTCGGTGACATGCGCCGGGTCCATGAAGTTCTGCGCTCGCCCGCGGCGGAACACTGAGGACGCATCAACGATGAGGACCTTGCCCTTCTTGCGCTTCTCCTTGTGCTGGCGAAGCACCAGCACGCACGCGGCCAGGCCGGTGCCGTAGAAGAGGTTCGGTGCGAGACCGATGACGGCTTCGATGAGATCCTTTTCGAGGAGGTGCTTACGGATCTGCGCTTCGACACCGCCACGGAAGAGCGCGCCTTGCGGGAGCACCACGGCCATGCGGCCGGTCTTGGGTGCCATCGACTTCACCATGTGCTGCACCCACGCCATGTCCGCGTTGCTGTCCGTGGGCAGGCCGGCAAATGCGCGGCCCCACGGATCCGTCTCCCACACCTCGCGGCCCCACTGTTCCAGCGAGAACGGCGGGTTGGCGATGACGACGTCGAAGGTCGCGAGGCCATCAGTGCTCTCGTCGGTGAACACCGGGTTGCGGAGGGTGTCGCCGCGCTCGATGACGAAGTCCTCAATGCCGTGCAGGAAGAGGTTCATCCGCGCGACCGAGGCGGTGGTGAGGTTCTTCTCCTGGCCATACAGCTTGCCGAAGAAGGTCCGTGGATCACCGCCGCGCTCGCGCACGTGCTCTACGGCCGCGAGCAGCATGCCGCCCGTGCCACAGGCCGGGTCGTAGATCGTCTCGCCTTCCTTGGGGTCGAGGATGTCGACCATCAAGCGTACGACGCTGCGCGGGGTGTAGAACTCGCCCGCTTTCTTGTTGGTCGCGTCGGCGAACTGCTTGATGAGGTACTCGTAGGCGTCGCCCATCACGTCGGAAGCGACGCGGGCGTTACCCAGCGAGAGCGCCGAGAAGTGCTCGATGAGGTCCTTGAGCAGCTCGTCGGGCAGCCGGTCCTTGTTGGTCCACTGCGCGTCGCCGAACACGCCGTAAAGGTGCTCCTGGTTCGCGGCCTCGATGCCGCGCAACGCATTGGCGAGCGCGGTGCCGACATTCTTCGGCGCGCGGCGTACGGCGGACCAGTGGCAGCCCTCGGGCACCTGGAAGCGGTGCTCGTCGGCGAAGTCCTCGCCGTACTCGGCGAGCATCGCGGCGTGCTCCTCGTCCCACACGTCGCAGATGCGTTTGAAGAAGAGCAGCGGCAGGATGTACGACTTCCAGTCGGTGCGGTCGACCGGGCTGCCGCGCAGGATGTTCGCGGCCTCCCAGAGGTGCGACTCGAGTTCGGCGAGCGTCACGGGCAGCGCGAGGGACGACTGGCTACCCACGACCGCTCACCTCACGACGCGCCAAAGCCGCGACCTTTTGGACCATAAATATCTCGTCGCTCATCCGTTTAGGGCTCCAGGGCGGCGGAAGGCGGAGTCTCCCAGCCGTTTTCAGAGTACGGCGGCGGATGGAATGGCATCAAGAACGTCCCATCGCCAGAAGGCGGCGGCCTGAAACGAAGATCAGGATCCGGCTCTGAGGGCTCACCGGTGAGCCATGACGGCACAGCCAACTGGTTGGCTCGCGGCTCTGAGGGCTCACTGGTGAGCCATGACGGTACAGCCAACTGGTTGGCTCGCGGCTCCCGGAACTAAAAAAGCCCCCGAGTCTTTCGACTCGGAGGCTCTTTCGGAGTGCCCAGGGCGGGATTCGAACCCGCACACCTTTCGGCGCCACCCCCTCAAGATGGTGTGTCTACCAGTTCCACCACCTGGGCGTTTCTGCGCGGTCCATCTATCTGACCACGCTGGGTCTCGCAACGGTTTTCAACCGCTGCGCTCCCCTCTTTCTTCCTACTGCTGCGGAGCCGCAGGCTGCGCCGGGGCCGGAGCCGCCGGAGCCGCACCCGCCGGAGCCGTCTCGGTCGCCGCCGGAGCCGCCTCGCGCGGCTGCTCCACGCTCGCCGGAGCCGCAGGCGTCCCAGCAGGCGCCGCCGCATCCGTCGCCGCGCCCGCAGGCGCCGCACCCGGCGTCGCCGGAGCCGTGGCCGCCGGCTTGGGAGCCGTGCCCGCCGCCACCGATGTCTTCAGGCCCACGAACGACAGGCCCAGCGACGTCAGGAAGAACAGCGCCGCGCACACACCCGTCAGCTTGCTCAGGAACGTCACCGCGCCCCGGCCGCCGAACGCGCTGGTCGCCGCTCCACCACCGAGCGCAGCGCCCATGCCCGCGTCCTTACCGGGCTGCAGCAGGATGACGAAGATCATGAACACGCAGAGCAGGACGTGCACGATCGTGAAGAAGGTCAGCATGGCTTCTCTTTCAAAAGCGCGTTGTAAAGGACGCGCACCCTACACAACCGGACAGTGGGGTAGCAACTCCTTCGCGCGCCCCACCCTTCCTCTCAAGCCCCCGCCTTGACGATGGCCGCGAAGTCTCCCGCCTTCAGGCTCGCCCCACCCACCAGGGCCCCGTCCACGTCCTTCTGTCCCAGCAATTCCGCGGCGTTGTCCGGCTTCACGCTCCCGCCGTACTGGATCCGAACCTGCTCGGCCGTCCCACCGTCGTACAGCCGCCCCAGCTGCGCCCGGATGGCCGCGTGGACCTCCTGCGCCTGCGCCGTCGTCGCCGTCCGGCCCGTCCCAATGGCCCACACCGGCTCGTAGGCCAGGACGAACTGGGCCACGTCCCCGGCGCCGAAGCCCGCCAGGCCGCCCTTCACCTGCCGCTCCACCACCTCCAGGGTGCGGCCCGCCTCGCGCTCGGCCAGCGTCTCGCCCACGCAGAGGATGGGCAACAGGCCCGCCTTCAGCACGGCCTGCGCCCGCTTGTTCACCGTCTCGTCCGTCTCGCCGAAGAACTGCCGGCGCTCCGAGTGCCCGAGAATCACATACGAGCACCCGAGCTCCTTCAGCATCGGCGCGGACACCTCGCCGGTGAACGCCCCCGAGGCCTCCCAGTGGCAGTTCTGCGCCGCCAGCTTCAGGTTCGAGTCCTCGATGGCCTTGGCCACCGGGTGCAGCGCCACGAACGGCGGAGCCAGCACGATCTCCACCTTGTCGCGCAGCACCGACACCATGCCCCGCAGCTCGCGCACCAGCGCCAGCGCCTCGGGGACCGTCTTGTTCATCTTCCAGTTGCCTGCAACGATCTTCCGGCGGGGCTCGGTGGCCATGGCTTCTCCTGACGGGTGGGGGGGACTACTTCGTCTCCAGGGCCTTGATGCCCGGCAGCTGGATGCCCTCGAGGAACTCGAGTGACGCGCCACCGCCCGTGGACACGTGGGTCATCTTGTCCCCGTAGCCCATCTGCTGCACCGCCGCCGCGCTGTCACCGCCGCCAATCACCGTCACCGCCGCACGGTTGTTGGCCATGGCATCGGCCACCACCTTGGTGCCCTCGGCGAACTTGTCCACCTCGAACAGGCCCATGGGGCCGTTCCACACCACCGTCTTCGCGTTGCGGATGTGCTGGGTGAACTGCGCCCGCGTCTTCGGGCCGATGTCCAGGCCCATCAGGTCCGCCGGGATGTTCCGGTCCGGCGTCTCCTGCTTGATGCTCTGCTCCGTCAGCGCGTTGCCCACCACGTGGTCCACCGGCAGGACGATGGGCGTCTTCAGCCGCGCCGCCGCGTCGAGGATCTTCGTGGCCAGCGCCAGCTTGTCCTCCTCCACCCGGCTCTTGCCCACGTCCGCGCCCTGCACCTTCAGGAACGTGTACGCCATGGCCCCGCCAATGAGCAGCGCGTCCACCTTGGGCAGCAGGTTCTCGATGACCTTGATCTTGTCGCTCACCTTGGAGCCACCCAGGATGGCCACGAAGGGCTTCTCCGGGTTCTTCAGCACGCGGCCCAGGTACTCGATCTCCTTCTTCATCAGCAGACCGGCCGCCTTCTCCTTCACGAAGGCCGCCATGCCCGCGGTGGAGGCATGGGCGCGGTGGGCGGTGCCGAACGCGTCGTTGACGTAGACGTCCGCCAGCGAGGCCAGCTCGCGCGAGAAGGCCTCGTCATTGGCCTCCTCCTCCTTGTGGAAGCGCAGGTTCTCCAGCACCAGCACCTGCCCGTCCTTGAGCTCCTTCACCTGCTTCTTCACCGCGTCGCCCACGCAGTCATCCGCGAGGATGACTTCGTGCTTGGGGCCGAGCAGCTCGGCCAGCTTCGAGGCGGCCGGCTCCAGCGTGAACTTCGGGTCCGGCCCGCCCTTGGGGCGCCCGAGGTGGGAGGCCAGGATGACCTTGCCGCCCATCTCCAGCGCGCGGCGGATGGTCGGCAGCGCCTCCCGGATACGGGTGTCGTCGGTGACGCGCTTGCCCTCCAGCGGGACGTTGAAGTCCACGCGGATGAAGACGCGCTTGCCCGTCAGCTGCAGGTCATCAATGTAGCGAATCATCTCTCGGTCTCCCTCTCGGTGCCCTGGGTGCCTGTGGACTAGAAGCCCTTGGCCGCGAGGAACTTGGCGGTGTCCACCATGCGGTTGGAGAAGCCCCACTCGTTGTCGTACCACGCCATCACCTTCACCAGGTTCTCACCCATGACGAAGGCGTTGGTGGAGTCGAAGATCGCCGAGTGCGGGTTGCCGTTGTAGTCGATGGAGACCGTCTGCTCGTCGTTGTACTGCATGATGCCCTTGAGCGAGCCCTCGGCGGTCTTCCGGAACGCATCCTTCAGCGCGTCCTCGGTGGCCGGCTTGCTCGTCACCACCGTCAGGTCCACCAGGGACACGTTCGGGGTCGGCACGCGGATGGAGATGCCGTGCATCTTGCCCTTCAGCGCCGGCAGCACCTCGCCGATCGCCTTCGCCGCACCGGTGCTGGTGGGGATCATCGACAGGGCAGCGGCGCGGGCGCGGCGCATGTCCTCGTGGGACAGGTCCAGCACGCGCTGGTCATTGGTGTAGCTGTGCACCGTGGTCATCAGGCCCTTCTCGATGCCGAAGGTGTCCAGCAGCGTCTTGGCCACCGGCGCCAGGCAGTTGGTGGTGCACGAGGCGTTGGAGATGATGTGGTGCTTCTTCGGATCGTACTGGTCGTGGTTGATGCCGTAGGCGATCGTCAGGTCCGGGCCCTTGGCCGGCGCGGAGACGATGACCTTCTTGGCGCCCGCCGTGAGGTGCTTCTCGGAGCCCTCGCGCGCGGTGAAGCGGCCGGTGCACTCCAGGACGATGTCCACGCCCAGCGACTTCCAGGGCAGCGCCGTCGGGTCCTTCTCGGCGGTGACGGCGATGGTGTGACCGTCCACGACGATGGCCTTGTCCTGCGCCTTCACCTGGCCCGGCCAGGTGCGGTGCACGGAGTCGTACTTGAACAGGTGGGCCAGCGCCGCCGGCTTGTCGAGATCGTTGATGGCGACGACCTCGATGTCCTTCTCCTGGCGAGCAAGCACCGCGCGCAGCACGCAGCGGCCGATACGACCAAACCCGTTGATGCCGATCTTGATGGCCATGTCTGTAAGTCTCCTTGGATAAGTCCAAAAGGTGGGCTGAGCACCCACGTGACGAGCAAAGGGCGGCCGACCGTAGGCACACGCCGCACCCGAGTCAACGCTCAGAATGCAGTGTTTACCGGCGGCGGCGGCCTCGCTGAACAGTAACGAGCAGCAACAGCCACGCCACCGAGGCAGACCCGCTGCCCACGCCACAACCGCAACCGGTGTCGGCTCCTTCGTAGAACTGGGGCAGCAGGTCCACGATGTAGTCCGGAGGGGGCGGAGGGGGATCAGGAGGCCGAGGGTCCTTGCCCGTGGCGGGAGTCCATTGATTGGGAGGCCCAGGATCCGGCGGAACGGGATCATTCCCCGGCGCTGGGGGAGCCGTGGCGAGCAGGCCCGCGCGCGCCAGGAAGGTGCCCACCACGTACTCGCGCCGAAGCGGGCTCACGAGTCCCTCCAAAGGCACGGTGAGGAAGAGCACCTCGCCATTGGGCGCCGAGGAGATGCCGGCCGACAGATCCGTGCCGGTGTAGCGCAGCACGGAGGTCCCTCCCGCGGCGGGTGCGAGGACATCGGGAATGCCCACCGCGAGCCCGCCCCGCGTGCCGTCATCAAGCTGGAGCTCCATGGCAGCGGAGAGCCAGTCGCCCGGCTGCCCCTCCACGAGCAGCGAGGACGAGCCACTGCCCACCGCCGCGCGGAGGATCTCGGCGAGGAACGCCTGATCGTCCGCATCCCCCGCGGCGAGCCGGGACGCCACGTTGCTGCCAGAGAAGAGCAGGTGCCCCCCGCTCTGAACGAAGGTGCGCAACCCGTCCTGCTCGGCCCGGGAGGGAGCCGCGCCGCCCGTGCCTCCCCGGCCGGTGAACCAGTCCACGAGCCGATAGTTGGAGAGGCTCACAAACCCGGCAGCGACGGCCTCGTTCGTCGCGCTGTCGAAGGCCACCGCGTGCTTGGCGACCGCTGCCCCATGCCGGCGCACGGAGGAGCCATCGTTCATGGTCTCCAGGATCATCCGCAGCGGAGAGTTGAGGCCAAAGCGCGACAGGTCCTCGGGCCGATCCATGGTCGCGTCCAGCCGATCGAACGCATGGATGATGAGCGCAGGCGGCGCCGTGCCCACCCGGGCGCCCACGGTGTCCGACGGGAAGGACTCACCGCCCTGGTTGATCGCCGCGACGCGGAAGTAGCGCGTGGTGCCCTCCGGGAGGTTGAAGGTGTGCGAGACACCCGTCTCCTCCGTGCCCTCGTCCCAGGCCAGCCCGTCCTCGCTCTGGTAGACCCGGTAGGCCGAGGCTGCGTACCCACCCAGATCGATGGAGTCCGTCGCCGGAGGCGACCAGCGCACCTCCACTCCGCCCGTCACGTTGCGCGCCGCCACCACGGTGGGAGGCTCCGGCGGCAGCTGCACGGTCTTGCCGTCCTTCGTGGCGAAGTACTTGATGATGCCCTGCAGGATGGCGCGCGCGGCGATCCGGCGGAACTCCGGCTCCTTCAAGCGATCCGCGTCCGCTTTTGCATCGTGGTAGGCGATCTCCAGGAGCACGGCGGGCGTCTCTGGGTTGTGCCTCGGGTTCACCTCGCCCAGGTCGGCCGAGCGCAGGTTCCGCACCCTCCAGTTCGGATCCACGGCGGCCTTGAAGTCCTTCTCCAGCTCGGCGCGAATCGCGGTGCCCAGCTCCAGACTCCCATCCACGCCCGTGAAGTTGAGCGTGCCGTCCACGGGATTGGGCCCATAGACGTAGACCTCCGTGCCCACGACGGTGGCGTTCACGGCATTGGTGTGCCACGCAACGTAGATGGCGTCCTCACCGTCCTCGTGATCCCAGGCCGCGAAGCGAGAGCGCGCGCTGACGTCGCTGGTGCGCTCGTTGGACAGCCCATTGGCGCCCGTGGGCGCGAACACCGAGGCGGGCGCCCCATTGAACTGCACGTGGTAGCGCGCGCACTCCTCGTAGCGAGGCCGGTCCAGCGGCCCCATGGTCGCGTCGCCAATCAAGCCCGAGCCGCCGCCGATTCGCACCGCATCCAGGGAGACAGTGCCCGTCCCCGTCGAGTCGTTGAGCGCCAGCACGGCCCCCTTCTCCGGGCTCTGCCCCGCCCGGAAGTAGAACCGGCCGAGCATCACCCACGTCCCACCGTGGCGGCGCTGGTCGACGCGGAAGTGGGTCTCTCCCCCCGCGTGCTTCACCACGAAGTGCGCGTCATGCACCCGTGAGGGCTCCGCCGCGTAGGAGACATAGACGTAGTAGCTGCCGTCCGCGGGGATGCGCGGCACCCACGAGGCCGAGGCCGTTGGATTGGGGGACACGGCCATCAGCCGGCTCCCGCCCAGGTCGAAGGGCCGCACGTCGTTCGCCATCGGCGAGGGCGGAGGCCCCCACCCCGGTACCGTGGCGGAGCTGAAGAGGGACTCGGTCCCGGTCTCCGAGTACTCCGGGTCGCCGTTGTTGACGATGACCATCCGAGGGTTGAAGTCCGTCTCGCGCACCGGGACGACCCGGGCCCCCGCGCTCATCAGCATGGGCAACAGGTACTGGCTGAGCGTCTCGGCGGAGACCAGGTCCTCGACAATGTCGTTCGTGTTGTCCCGCTGCGTCGCCCAGCGCGCCAGCGGAGCGCTCCGGAAGAAGCCATGTCCGGGGCTCAGGTACACCGTCTTCCCGGACAGCGCCCCACCTCGCATCCGGGTCTGTGGCAGCCCCGAGGCGGCCCCACGCGCCCCATCCCGGTCCTCCCGGCGGACGAGGGGCAGCGAGGCCGCCTCCTTCATGCTCGCCTCATAGGACCGGGGTTCCGGCAGTGGGACATACACAGCCCCGGGAGGCTCCAGACCGCAGTCCTGGGGCGCCTCGAAGGGCATGGGCTGGGCCCCGGCCAGCGCGGGGAGCAGCACACAGATCAAGCTCGAACACGAGAGAGAGAGAAGACGTGCCATGCTGGGCGCGGACCATAGGACTCCAACGGCCCTCGCGCGAGCACGGCAATCCGGCCCGCGAATGCTACCCTGCCCCACCGCTTGCCTATGAACGATCCGGCCCCTCCTCGCACCCCGTTCCCGTCTCGCGGCGGCGTGGGACTGCTCGCATCTTTCCGCTATGCATGGACGGGGCTCATCCACACGGTCGTCCACCAGCGCAACATGCGCGTCCACCTCGTCTCCGCCGTGCTCGTGGGGCTGGTGGGCAGCGGCATCCCCCTGGGGCTCGCCGAGAAGGTGACGCTCATCTTCTGCGTCCTCCTCATCTTCTTCGCGGAGATCCTCAACAGCGCGCTCGAGCACCTGGTGGATCTCGCCGTCCAGCAGTTCGACGAGAAGGCCCGGCTCGCCAAGGACGCAGCCGCCGCGGGCGTCATGGTGCTGGCGTTCGGCACCGTGGTCATCTTCGCCGCGCTGCTCGTGCACAACTGGAGCGTCGTGCTCAACAGCGGACCGCAGATCGCGCGGCAGGTGGCCCTCGGCCTGCCCTTCACCGCCTGCGTCACGCTGCTCGTGCTGCCACGCTCCCGGCCCGCCTGGGTGGACGTGGCCGCCTTCGTGGTGGCCGCCGTGCTCTTGGGGCTGCAGGCCACGCGCACCGCCAGCTCTGTCTTCACCGCGCTCACCGCGGGCCTGCTCGTGATCGCGGGAGCCGCGGCGCGCACCCGGCGCCGCGAGGCCCTGGGGCAAAAAAAAACCGGCTCGTCGCCGGTTTCGCACCAAACCTAGGGGCGAGAGCCCCGGAACCCGTCCGGAACTCGCTCGCCCGCTAGGGATGCAAGAGGGACCCTACGCCCCTAGACGCGAGGCTGCCAACCCGGGGCCGTCTCGGCCGTCACCTGGGCAACATCCTCCGACTTCTCACCCTGCTTGAGCTCCTCCGTCACCAGATCGAGCAGCTCCGTGGCCACGCCGATGATCTGCTGGGGCGTGTAGCCCGTGGAACGCAGCTGCGCGAAGAAGGTGCGCGCCAGAATCCGGGGACCCTTTTGGTCGGTGCTCAAGGAGGTATCTCCAAAAAATGAGGGGACTGCGTCAACTCGCATGCTACAGGGTTCAATCCCCGTGCCAGCGAACGAGCACTTGCCGGATTCCTCATGATCTGCGGACGGTTAACGAAGGCCGGGGGCTCCGCAGGGCTCCGGGAGGATGCGAAGCAGGCTTCGCACCCCCCTGTGCATTCCTGGGTTTACCGGCAAGGGGTGCATAACAGGGTACACACCCAAGCCCTGGTAACAGCCTGTGTTTTCAAGGGCTTGCATTCTGTCCCAGGGCCAGGGATACGCGCCCCACAGCAGGGAGACGAGCGCACATGGCGTACCGCATCAACAACATCGGGCTGTGGCTGGACGAGCCGGAGGAGCTGCTCGGCGAGCGAGCGGCCGAGAAGCTGGGAGTCACCCGGTCCGATCTGGCCTCGGTGCGCGTGGTGCGCTCGGTGCTGGATGCCCGGAAGAAGGGCAGCCCCCGCTACATCTATACACTCGAAGTCACGCTGGTGCCGGGACGGAAGCCCGCGCGCCTGCCTCCGGATGTGGGCGAGGCGCCTCCGCCGCCCGAGCCGCTGCCGCGCGTGAAGGAGCCGGAGCGCTGGCCGCTCATCATCGGCACGGGCCCCGCGGGGCTGTTCTGCGCGCTGGGGCTGCTGGAGCGCGGGGTGCG
Source organism: Hyalangium minutum (assembly GCF_000737315.1). Lineage (GTDB taxonomy): Bacteria > Myxococcota > Myxococcia > Myxococcales > Myxococcaceae > Hyalangium > Hyalangium minutum. Next base: position 400,280 of record NZ_JMCB01000013.1, on the reverse strand, counting down.
GAGCATCCTGCTGGAGCGCGGGCGCGAGGTGGTGACTCGCCGCAAGGACGTGGCGAAGCTGATGCGCGACGGCTCGCTGGACCCGGAGAGCAACATGAACTTCGGCGAGGGCGGTGCTGGGGCCTACACGGACGGCAAGCTCTCTACGCGCATCAACCACCCCATGGTGCGCAAGGTCATCGAGACGTTCGCGCAGTACGGAGCGCCGGATCACATCCTGGTGGAGGGCAAGCCGCACATCGGCTCGGACCTGCTGCCGGGGGCGGTGGCGCGCATCCGGGACATGCTGATCGCCGGGGGCTGTCAGGTGCTCTTCGAGCACAAGGTGGAGGATCTGCTCTACAGCGACGGCCGGGTGGCGGGCGTGAAGCTGGTGGACGGGCGCACGCTGGAGAGCGATCGGGTGGTGCTGGCACCGGGCAACTCGGCGCGCGAGCTGTACGAGCGCTTCGCGAAAGATGGGCGGGTGAGCGTCGAGGCCAAGCCGTTCGCGCTGGGCTTCCGGGCGGAGCACCCGCAGGGGCTGATCAACAGCATCCAGTACGGGAACGCGGCGAAGAACCCGAAGCTGCCGCCAGCGGACTACAAGCTGGCGGAGAACCTGGAGGTCGATGGCGAGGTGCGCGGCGTCTACTCGTTCTGCATGTGCCCGGGCGGCATCGTGGTGCCCACGCCCACCGAGGACGGCCTGCAGTGCACCAACGGCATGAGCAACTCGCGGCGCAACGCGAAGTACGCGAACGCGGGCATCGTCGTCACGGTGTCCGTGCAGGACTTCGAGCGCGAGGGTTTCCACGGAACGCTGGCGGGGCTGGAGTTCCAGCGCCACTGGGAGAAGAAGGCATATGAGCTGGGCGAGGGCCGCTTCTTCGCTCCGGCGCAGACGATCCCGGACTACCTGGCGCGGCGCGTGAAGAAGGAGCCAGGCGGCACCAGCTACCGGCCGGGACTGGTGCACGCGGACTTGAACCGCCTGTTCCCCGAGCGCCTCACCGAGTCCATCAAGCAGGCCCTGCGCGGCTTTGATCGGAAGATGCGCGGCTTCATCAGCGACGAGGGCAAGCTGATCGGCATCGAGAGCCGCACCAGCTCGCCGGTGCGCATCACTCGAGGCGATGATCTCCACTCTGTGTCGCTTCGTGGGCTCTACCCGGCCGGCGAGGGTTGCGGTTACGCGGGAGGTATCGTTTCCTCAGCCATTGATGGCCTGCGCATCGCTGAGCAGATTGCCGGGGAGCTGACCTAGGAGCTGGCCTGGGAGCCTGCCTGGCGAGTCGCCAGGGAGCTCCCCAGGAGTGAGGAGCCCATGCGTTACCGCGTACGCACCCCCGAGGGGGAGCTGGAGTACGAGAGCATCCTGCACGTGGAGCAGGCCTATGTGGCGGGGCTCGTGGACCCGGAGGACGAGGTGCTCGAGGAGGGCGGCACCCTCTGGCGCAAGGCCGCCACGATCCCCACCCTGGCGCGGGCCCGTGGCACCGGCGTTCAGTCCTGGGCCCATAAGAACGCGCAGGTGCTGGGCATCCTCATCGCGGCCGCTGCGGGGCTGCTCGCGCTGATCCTCATGCGCATGGGCTATGGCCTGTGGGCGCTGGCTCCCGCGCTGGCCGCGTCCTCGCTGGCGGGACGGGTGACGTACAAGGCCTTCAACCGGCGGCGCTGAGCCTCCTCGCCTGCTCTGCAGCCCGGCGGCGCGGCGCCTGCCGACAACCGTCGCCCAGAGCACACATGTTCTTCCCGGGAGGGCCTACGGGCCCGGGTCCGCGGCTCGCGGAGAAAGGGAGGACACCTCGTGCTCAACACCTATCTGTCCCGAGAAGCGGCTCGGAAGCTCCGGCATGGCGCCTTCTGGCTGCGCAGGGAGGACATCCTCTCCATGGATGGCACGCCCGTGGTGGGCGAGCCGGTACAGCTCCGGGACGAGGACGGACAGGTGCTGGGGCTGGGCGACGTGGACCTGGAGGCCTCCTTCCCGGTGCGCCGCCTGGGCCTCCCGGAAGAGGCCGTCGAGGGCCTCATCCCCCGCCACATCCGCCACGCCCTGGAGCGCCGCGCCCGCCTTGTGGATGACCCGCGCTTCTGCCGGTTGGTCAACGACGACGGCGATGGCTTGCCCGGCCTGATCGTCGACCGTTACGAGACTCACTTCGTCGTCCAGACCCTCACCCGGCCCATGGATGCTCGCATTGAGGAGATCACCCGCGCCATCGTGGAAGTGGCGGGGGCGGGCTCGGTGCTGCTGCGCAACGACTCGGCCCGGAGAAAAGCCCTGGGGCTGGCGCCACAGAGGCCCCACGTGCTGTACGGCAATCCGCCGCGCTGGTGCCGTCTGCTGGAGTTGGGAGCCCGCTTCACGGTAGACCTCACCTACGGGCTGAACACGGGCTACCACTACGACCAGCGCGAGGTGCGCAAGTTCCTCTCCCGCCTGTCTCGCGAGGCGCGGGTGCTGGACCCGTGCTGCAACGTGGGCGGCCTGTTCATCCACGCGGGACTCCATGGGGCCAAGCAGATCCTCGCCTTTGACGCGGATGCGGACGCGGCGGACCTGGCCCGGGAGAACGCCGAGGCCAACGGCCTGTTCGGGCGGGTGAAGGTGGAGTCGGGCAAGGCGCTGGACGTGCTGAAGGCGGTGACGGACACCTTTGACCTGGTGCTGCTGGACACCCGGGACGCGGGGTCGCCGGAGGACTTCATCGAGCATGTGCGTCGGGCGATCCAACGGACCCGTCACGGGGGGCGGCTGCTGCTGACGGGGTACCACCCTCCACTCCCCGTAGGGTCCTTCGAGGAGCTGGTGGCCGAGGCCTGTGAGCGGGAGCAGCGGGTGGCCTTCCGGCTGGCCCGGCTCGGACTGCCTCCAGACCACCCCTCCCCGGTGAATACCCCAGGGGCGGACTACCTGGACGCGGTGGCACTCGAAGTGAATTGAACACAATCGCGCCCCGGGCGCTCCGGGGTGTTAGTGTCGGCTCACGATGACGACTGACAACCCGGCTGAGACCCCAGCGCCCGCCACCGAGGGTGGCTCCGTCGAGACCGTTCGCAAGGTCTACGCAAAGGACTTGCGGGAGAAGGACCGCGTCAACACCGTCTTCCGCGTTACCCAGAAGAACAAGGTGACGGCCCGCAGTGGCAAGGTGTTCCTGGCGCTCTCGCTCGCTGACAAGAGCGGCGAGGTGGATGCCCGCATCTTCGACAAGGTGGACGCCCTGGACCCCACCTTCAACGCGGGCGACCACGTCCTGGTCCAGGGCCACGTGATCAACTTCCACGGCAAGCTGCAGGTCGTAGTCGAGAGCCTCGATCGCCTGGATCCCGGCCCTCTGGACCTCCAGGAGTACGAGCCGCCCCCCGCCCCTCCCGCCGAGGAGGCCCCCGCCGAGAAAGCCCAAGACAAGGGCCCGGAGGAAGCTCCGGAGAAGGCCCAGGACAAGGGCGGCCAGGACAAGCCTCCGCAGGCCTCCGAGAAGCGCGAGGAGCCGGCGCCGCGCTCCGGCCGGGACGATGGCGCGGGAGCCCGGGCCGCCGGTCTCATCCGCGAGATCATCGCCGAGCGCGTGAGCGACCCTCACGTGAAGCAGCTCCTGCTGGCGTTCCTCGACGACCCGCAGATCGCCGCGGGCCTGCCCATCGCTCCCGCAGCCAAGGGCATCCACCACGCCTACAGGGGCGGGCTGGCCGAGCACCTGCTGTCGGTGCTGCGGCTGACGCTGCGGGTGGCGGACCACTACCCCATGGCGGATCGGGACCTGCTGCTGGCGGGCGCCCTGCTCCATGACGTGATGAAGGTGGCGGAGATCTCCCCGGAGAAGGGGTTCGATTACACCGACGAGGGCAAGCTCGTCGGCCACCTGGTGATGACCGCGCAAAAGATCCGCGAGAAGACCCTGGCCATCCCGGGCTTCCCGCCGGCGCTCGAGCACCACCTCACCCACCTGGTGCTCGCGCACCACGGAAGGCTGGAGCACGGCTCGCCCAAGCTGCCCATGACCCTCGAGGCGCTCATCGTCCACTCGCTGGACGCGCTCGACTCGCGGATCGCCTCGTGGCTGGAGGCCATGGCGCGCGATCCGAACGATCGCTGGACGGAGAACCTCAAGCTCTACGATCGCCAGCTCTGGAAGGGCGCCGCGCCCACCGCCCGGGGCAAGTCCCCCGTGGAGACGCGCCGCAAGTCGCGCGAAGAGCGCCGCAAGAACAAGGAGAAGGGTGGCGCACCCCAAGGTGAGCAGGCCGCTGGCGCCACCACCGAGGGCGCGCCCCCGGCCGCCCCTCGCAAGGAGCGTCCGCCTCGGGAGGATCGGCCGAAGCGCGAGCGTCCTCCCCGCGAGGACCGTCCGCCGCGCGAGGGCCGTCCGCCTCGGGAGGACCGCCCGCCTCGGGAGGACCGCCCGCCTCGGGAGGAGCGTCCGCCCCGCGAGGAGCGCCCGGCGCGTCCGCCTCGGGACCCGAGCACCTTGCCCTCGGAGCTGACCTTCAAGCCCTTCAGCGCACTCACCTCACTGGTCCCCAACTCGGAGTCCCCCAAGAGCGACGCGCCCTCGAAGCCCGAGGGTGAAGGCAACACGGAAGGCTGAGTCATGTCGAAGCGTCGGCTCGGAGAACGCCTGATCGAGGCCGGCCTCGTGACGGCCGAGTCCGTGGAGAAGGCCCTGGAGCACCAGCGGCTCACCGGCTACAAGCTGGGAGACTGTCTGGTGGAGCTGGGCCTGCTCCAGGAAGCCGCGCTGCTGCGCTTTCTGGCCGCCGAGTTCAACACCCGCTTCGTCTCGGCGGAGAAGCTGGCCAAGGCGAAGCTGCCCCCGGAAGTGATGGACAAGCTCCCGGTGCGTCTGGCCGAGGCCCAGACGGTGCTGCCGCTGGCGTACGATCCCGAGCGCAAGCTGCTGTCCGTCGTCGCGGCCGAGCCCCAGAACAAGGCGTTGCTGGACGAGATCGCCCTGGTGACGGGCGTGTCCGAGGTCTACGCCTACGTGGGCCTGCGCAGCGCCATCGCGGCGGCCATCAAGAAGCACTACTACGGCGATCCCACGGCGTTCTCGGCGCTGGAGTCGGGCAACAACCACCCGCAGATCGCCCGAACGGACGCGGCCACGATGGCCAACGCGTACGACGCCACCGGCACCGGGCCGCGGAATGTGCCGAACCTCCAGCTCCGCATGGACACGGATTCCAGCCTGCGGACGAGGGCTCCAGGCACGCAGTCACTGCGGCTGAACACGCAGATGCGCGAGGTGATGGGCGCCTCGCGGGCGGCGGTGTCCGAGAGCGACTACATCGAGACGCTGACGATCCTCGTGGGGCTGCTGGAGCAGGAGCGGCAGCACCACCGGGGGCACTCGGCGCAGCTGGCTCGGCAGGCGACGATCGTCGGGAAGCGCATGGGCCTGGCGCCTCGGGAGCTGGCCTCGCTGGCCATCGCCGCATACCTGCACGACCTGGGCAAGTCCTCCGAGCGCCACCACACGCTGGCCAGCAACGCCGCGAACGACGACTGGAAGACGGAGGCCAAGCGCCTGGCACGAACGCCGGTGAAGCTGTTCGAGCCCGCGCACCTGCCGGCGGCGGTGAACACCATCCTCTCGCAGCTCTACGAAGCCTATGACGGCACGGGAGTGCCGCTGGGCACCAAGGGCGAGGAGATCGCGCTGGGCGCGCGGATCCTGGCGGCGGTGGACAGCTTCCTCGATCTGACGAAGAACCCGGCCAACGGGCACGGCAAGCTGTTCCCCAAGGCGCAGGCGCTGGACCACCTCCAGAAGAACGCGGGGGTGCTCTACGATCCGGTGGTGGCGGACATCGTCGGGCAGGTACAGAGCGGCGAGCTGCTGCGCCACCGCATCGTCCAGGACGGGCGTCAGGTGCTGATCGCCGAGTCGGACGAGGCGATGCGCACGGACATGCTGGAGTCGGTGCTCCGGATGGGGCTGGTGGTGCATGCGTTCTCGACGCTGGAGGGAGCCCTGGACGCGCTGGTGCAGCGCGAGTGCGACGTGCTGGTGGTGAGCCTGCGCTTCGGCATCGCGGACGTGATGGCGGTGCTGCAGGGCGCCCGGGGCATCCCGGAGTGCGGTGGCCTGCCCATTCTGGTGCTCGGGGAGCCGGACGCGTCGGCCCGGGACCGGATGTTGATGGTGGGGGCCTCGGCGGTGGAGTCTTCCTCGGACACGGAAGCGGCGGCCAAGCGGGTCAAGGAGCTCTATGACGACCGCATCCTGCACAACGGGCCCGCGCGCGTGGTGCACGGCAGCTACGACGAGCTGCCCCAGTTGGAGCTGCTGAAGACCTTGGCGGCGGGGAAGAAGTCGGGCCGGCTGCACCTGCGGCACCACTCGCTCGAGGGATACCTGCACCTGGAGCACGGCAAGGTGGTGTACGCGTCCTATGCCGGCCAGTCCGGCGAGGCGGCCATGCAGGCCCTGCTCAAGCTCAAGCAGGCCGACTTCCAGTTCGATCCGGACGCCCTCCTGCTGGAGATGCCTCACCTGGATAAGGACCTGGCGCTGGTGACCAAGGAGCTCACCACGCGCAAGGTGGCCAGCGCGTAGTGAGGTATGGCCTTGGATGTAAGGCCATACTGGCTGTCCTAGAACCACCAGTGCAGTGCCCTTCAGTACGGCGCCCAGACAACACATTGAGCGTGCGTTTCTGAACCGACCTGGGGCGCTGCTGTTGAAGCGTGAAAGCTATCAGCGTCGGCCCGAGGTTTGTCCTGCTCGTCGGCCAAGGCCTGTGGCTGATCTCCGCATGCCGCCAGCCCTCTCCCGCGGCGCTCGACGGAGGTTCTCACATTGAAGTGGCTCGCCCCATCCCAGGCACACACACCCCAACCCCTCGCAGTGGGACTTCGAAGGGCCGCGGTCCTGCTCCTTCTCGGAACCGGCACCCTCGCGCTTGGCGCGGTGGACGTATCCGTGACGGCCGGAGACACACGGACGGCCGCGCAGATCGCGTCAGCAAACGCATATGCCTCGTACACGGCTCCCAGCGACAAGGTGAAGCATGTCGCGACGACCGGAAGCAACACCAGCGGCGACGGCTCCCTCGGAAGTCCATGGAAGACCATTGAATACGCTGCCCAGCAGCTCACGAAAGGCCAGACGCTGTACGTTCATGCGGGCACCTACCCCGACGTGTATCTGAACCTCAACTCCTCAGCCTACGATGATGGCGATGCCGACGAGCCCATCACCCTCCGGAATGCTCCCGGTGAGGCGCGCCCGGTCCTCGTCGGCAAGCCGCCTAACTCCGATGGCTCGATAGACCCCATCATCAGGGCGACCCGGCCTTATTGGATCTTCGACGGGCTCGAGTTCGACGGCAAAGGGCGCTTCCAGAACGCCGTCAAGCTGAGCAGCAATCACCTCACCTTCCGGAACAACCTCGTGCGCGACCAGGGACGCGACGCGGTGCTGGTCGACGGCCAAGACATCTATCTCTACAAGAATGAGATTCGTGACGTGTGGGAGGCTTCGGGAAGCGGCTCCGCGAGCTGCACCACGAACGCCAGTTGCGACGACGGTGAGGTGTGCTCCCGTGACTTCTCGGGAGTGGGAACGTGCCGGACCCGGCAAGACGGGCATGGCATCGACATCGTCTCCAACGCGGCGCGCATCCTGGTGAAGGAGAACAAAGTCCACGACGTGAGCGGAGATGGGAGCCAGTGCTCCGGACCCGCGCAGGGCTACACCCCGGGCTCCAGCCCCGTGGACATCACCTTCGAGGGCAACGAGATGTACACGTCGCCTGATAACCTCGGCTACACCGAGAACGCCATCGACATCAAAGACTGTGCACAGATCACGATGCGCCGGGAGAAGTACCACACGTACCACGCAGTGCCCTCCTCCACGGGCAACAGTTCGGGAGGCAGCGTCATGGTCTTCCACATCCAGGCCCAGAAGCTGCTCCTCGAGGACTCCGAGATCTCGGATGCCTGCGAGGGCATTTCCATTGGCAATGAGAACTGGACCACCGAGACGGTGGGCAACATCCTCATCCGCCGCAATGTCTTCCGGGACATCTACAAGGGCGCCAATGGCTGTGATGCCGACACCTCCAATGGCTACGGCATCAGCGTCAATGTCCTGGGAATGGGCAACACCGGCGGCATGGATATCTATAACAACACGTTCGCCACCGACGTCGGCGCCCTGAAGACCACTCATTGGAATTCCGGGAAGACCACGAGCGACGTCGACTTCTGGAACAACATCGTCCTCACCTCGAAGGCGAACGCGGAGTGGGTGCACCTGGAGAGCGCCTACATGAGCGGTGTGGAGCTCGACTACAACCTCTTCTTCCACACAGACGGCTCGCAGAACCACTTCAGTTGCAACGACTCCATCGTCACGGGACTCACCAACTGGCGGGCCTCCTCCTGCAACGAGGGAGGCACCTTCGAGACGAATAGCTCCATCGCCGATCCCAAGTTCATGAACGCGGCGGGAGATGACTACCGGCTCAGCGACGGATCCCCTGCCATCGACACAGCCCTGAGCAGCACCGGGCTGACCGCGTGTGGCTCTGCTCCCGACAAGGGTGGGATCGAGAAGTGCTCTGCGGAGGATCCTGGCAATGGCGAAGGCCCTCCCCCCACGGATCCTCCGGTCGACGACACCGATTGGCTCCTGCAGGTGGGGACCACCGTGGACGAGTACGGCTACGCCACCGCGGTGGATGGCTCGGGCAACGTCTTCGTGGCTGGGTACAGCACGGGCAGCATGGATTTCACCAATCAGGGAGGCAAGGACGCCGTCCTGCGGAAGTACAGCTCGACGGGCACGAGCGATTGGGGCCGGCAGCTCGGCAACGCGGGCGAGGAGCACGCCTACGGCGTCGCCGTCGACTCATCCGGGGCGCCAGCCATCGGCGGCCTGACGGACAACGCGCTGTACTCGACCTATTACGGTGGAACCTATGACGGCTTCCTCTCGCGCTACGACTCGAGTGGAACGCGTCAGTGGATCCAGATGATCGGGACCGCCGAAGAGGACGGCGTGTATGCCGTTGCCTCCGACGGGACGAATTACTTCGCCGTGGGCTACACGTACGGAGCGCTCACCGGGACCAACGCGGGCATGCGCGATGCGTTCGTGGCGAAGTACAACGCCTCCGGCACGCAGCTCTGGGTCCGGCAGCTCGGGACGGCCGCGGATGACGTCGCTTATGCGGCCACCGTGGACTCGAGCGGAAACGTGTACCTGGCTGGCTTCACGAGTGGCACGTTCAGCGGCCAGACCGCGGCCGGCGCCAAGGATGTCTTCCTCGCGAAGTACGACTCGAGCGGCACCCTGTCCTGGGTCAAGCAGTGGGGAACCCCCGCGGATGACATCGCGTGGGCGCTCGCGATGGCGGGCTCCAGCATTGCCATGGGCGGCTCGACGCAGGGCAGCCTCGCCTTTACCCACCAGGGAGGGGTCGACGCGTTCGCGGCCAAGTGGACCACCTCCGGCACGCTCTCCTGGTCCCGGCAGCTGGGCTCGGCCGCGGACGAGTGGGCCTACGGTGTGGCGGGCGATTCGAGCGGCAATGTCTACATCACCGGCACGAACCGCGGCCCTCTCTACAGGGAGTACGTCGGCGGCTATGACACCTACCTGGCACGCTATACGTCGAGCGGCACTCGGGAGTGGATCAAGCACCTGGGCTCCACGGACGACGAGGTCGCCCGAGGCGCGGCCGCGAGCGGGACGTCAGTGGTCTACGTGGCTGGCGGCACCCGCGGGGCGCTCCCGGGCAAGACGAGCGTGGGCGGAAAGGATCTCTTCCTGGCGAAGTACGTGACGACGGACGTCGCGGACGAGAACTGGGACTCGGGCAACTTCCGGTATCTGGCGAAGACCGAGGATGATCTGCTCTCGTTCGTCCAGCGGCTCTCCCATCCCAAGGCCGGTGGCTACGGCAAGGTGAGCAGCGGGCGAACCACGGACTTCAACGCCTTCGTGGACGCGCTGCTGACGGCGATCAACCAGACGGTCGCCAATCCGAGCACGGGAGACTGGTGCGATGTGAAGGACAAGGCCACCGCCGCGGGCTACGCCGTGCAGCGGTTCTATGACCAGGGCACGGGGCGGTGGTTCGTCTATGGCTATGACACGACTTCCTTTGGTCAGGCGTACTTCTTCATCAATCCCTACGCCAAGCGGAACATCATTCTGGAGGTCCCGCATGAAGGGTACGAGACCAACACCGGCGCCCAGGGAGCCCGGCTCTTCCGCTCGCTGGCCGCGCGGGCGCTGATCATCAACAAGGAGCACCGGTGCTCGGATCCCGACTACTCGACCTGCTCGGGCCAGACGTCGGTCTGCACAGGCTCCACGCTCGAGGGCTATCGCGAGTCGGATGTGGCGCACCACGAGCAGAACACGCTCCACCTGCTCCACAAGAAGTTCACCGATCTCGAGACGGGAACACGGTTCGTCCAGTTGCATGGCATGACGGGCTCGCTCACGGACATTGCAGAGGTCAGTGACTCGACCACGAGGGATGTCGAGAGCACCTCGGTGTCCGTCACCTTCGCGAACCTGCTGGATGCGCAGGTCCCCAATCCGAGCGCAGTCGCCTCATGCCAGGAGACCAACGGCGATCCACCGTCGGGGCTGTGCGCGGCCAACAACGTCCAGGGGCGGTACACCAACGACACGACCCTGAACGTCTGCACGACGGGCACGAACCAGCTCTCCAACCGGTTCCTCCACCTGGAGCAGCACCCCACGCTGCGCGATGACGATCCCTCGGACGGCTACTACTGGGGGGATGTCTCGAAGGCGCTCGCGGGAACCTGGGGGTGCACGATGAACAACGGCTCGACGGACTGCACGCTCGGCGAGTCCCCGCAGACGGTCCATGCGGACCTGAGCTGTTCTCCGTAGTCTCAGCCGTAGCACGGCTGTCAGTGGGGCGTGGACCGCACGTCACGCCCCACTGACTGAGGCAAGCGCTCAGGCCACCCGAAGGCCAAACAAACTGGAGGCTGTGGCGGTGGTGATGGACGCCAGCTCCTCCAGGGTGACGCCCTTCAGCTCCGCCACCTTGCGCGCGGTCTCCACCACGTGCGCGGGCTCGTTCTTGCGGCCGCGGTGCGGCACCGGCGCCAGGAACGGGCTGTCCGTCTCCACCATCAAGCGGTCGAGCGGCGTGAAGCGCACCGCATCCTGCAGCGCCTCCGTCTTCTTGTACGTCACCACGCCCGACAGAGAGATGTGGAACCCGAGGTCCAGGTAGCGCCGTGCCGCGTCGGTGTCGCCCGTGAAGCAGTGAATCACTCCACGGCGAATCCCCTCCTCGCGGAGGATCGCCTCGCAGTCCTCGTGGGCGTCCCGCACGTGCACCACCAAGGGCTTGTTCAACGTCTTCGCTAGCGCGCACTGCCGCCGGAACACCTGTGCCTGCACTTCTCGAGGCGAGCGGTCGTAGTAGTAGTCCAGCCCCGCCTCCCCCACCGCGCGCAGCTCGGGCCGGGCGCACGTGCGCTCCAGCGTGGCGAAGTCCTCCTCGGTCGCCCGGGCAGCCTCGTGCGGATGGATGCCCAGCGTGGGCGACAGGAAGTCCGAGTGCGCCGCAGCCAGCTCCACCGCGTTGCCCCAATCTCCCGGCCCCTGAAACTGCCCCACCACCACCGCGTGCACCACCCCCGCGGCCCGGGCCCGATCCAGCACGGCCCGCACCTCCTCATAGTCCGCGCGCTCCAGGTGACAGTGTGCGTCGATGAGTCTCATGGCTTCTCCTGCAACAGCTCGGCGAGCTCCTCACGAGCCTCGGGGGAAGTAAACGTGGGAACGGCGGCACGTACGCGCGCATGGCCCTCGGGCAGCCCCAGCCGCCAGATGCCCTCCGCCGCGTCCAGCCGGAAATCCTCGTGCGCGCTCGTGTCCTCCAGCAGCACCAACAGCCACGGCAGCGCCTTCGGATCTCCCAGCAGCCCCAGTCCCCGCGCCGCAGCCCCTCGGCAGACGTCCTTCGGGTCCTCCAAGATCGCGCGCAGCCGCTCCAGCGCGCCCGGGGCCTTCACCTCACCGCACAACTCCACCGCGAGCGGCCGATCCGGGCTCCACTTCTTCTGCGTCCGCTTCATCAGGTGCGCTGCGCCCTCGGGATCCCCCAGCTTGGCCAGCACTCCTGCAGCCTGGGTGCGCTCGAAGTGCGGCAGCAGCCACTTTTCAAAGAGGCGCTTCACCGCAGGCAGCGCGCGTGTATCTCCCAGCTCCGCCAACGCCCCCAGCGCTCGGAAGCGCAGGAGGTCTGCGTCGAGCGCGGCCACCAGGATCTCCAGCCCCGCGCTGTGCTTCAGCGCCGCCATGCCCCGCGCCGCCTCAAAGCGGACCTCGGGTGAAGGGTCCTCCAGCATGGGCGCCAGCGCGCCTCGCAGTTCTGGAAGCGCGAGGTCCGCGATCTGCCCCGTGGCCTCCAGCCGAACCCCCGCGTCCGCATCCGACAGCCGGGCGGTGAGCATGCCGGCCACCTCCGAGGGAGGCAGCACCATCATTCCCAGCCGCACGCCCGCACGCCGCACGTCGCCGTGCGCATCCGAGAGCAGCCGCGTGAGCACCGCGGAGAACTCCGCCGCACGCGAGAAGTCCTCCTCGACGAGGCTACTGAGCACCGCCGCGGCCTCGGCGCGGGCCTGAGGACGCTGCTCGCGCTCCAACACCAGCAGCGCGCGATCGCGCTCGGCCCGCCAGTCCATGGCGCTCACTTCACCAGGGAGCCGGGAGGCACATCCCCTGGATCCAGCAGCGACAGGCCCTTCTCACCCGTCTCGGCCGTCAGGAGCATGCCCTTCGACTCGATGCCCTTGAGCTTCCGGGGCTTCAGGTTCGTCACCACCACCACCCGCCGGCCCGTCACCTGCTCCGGCGTGTACGCCAGCGCAATCCCCGACACGATGGTGCGCGGCGCCGCCTCGCCCAGATCCACCGTGAGCTTCAGCAGCTTGTCCGCCCCGGCCACCTTCTCGGCGGCGAGGATCTTCCCCGCCTTGAGGGACACCTTCGCAAAGTCGTCGTACTCGATCTCCCCGGGCTCGCCGCCCGCACCCGCTCCCGCTCCCGGTGAGGCCTGCGTGGCGGGCGCCTCGGCCAGCTTCTTCTCGGCCTTCTGCTCGCCCTTCTTCTCTGACTTCTTCTCACCCTTCTTCGGGGCCTCCTGCGCGGGCGCCTGCTCCGGCGACGGCGGGATGAGGGCGTTCACCTTCACCTCCTCCAGCCGAGGCAGCAGCGGCTCGGGCGTCCCAATGGGGCGGCTCCGATCCAGCAGCGGGTAGCGCGCCGTCTCCAGCGCGGCGAAGGTGAGCGGCGGAGCTCCCAGCTGCGCGAAGAGCTTCTCCGTCACCTTGGGGATGACCGGCGTCAGCAGCGCGCCCAGCAGGTACGCGACGTCCGCGGCGTCCGAGAGCGTCGCTCGCGCGGCCTCGGGATCCGTCTTGATCTGGGTCCACGGCGCCTGCGTCTGCAGGAAGCCGTTCGCCGCCTGGGAGATCTCCACGATGATCTTGATGGCGCTGCGATACTCCAGCTTCTCGAACGCCTCGCGCACCTCGGGGACGCGGGCCAGCGCGGCCTCCACCAGCGCCTTGCCCGGGCCCTCCTTGCCCGGCGCGAGCCGCTTCTCCAGCGGCCCGGCCAGCATCGTCAGCGCCCGGTTGGCCAGGTTGCCCACGTTGTTGACCAGCTCGCCATTCACCCGCAGGCGGAAGTCATTGAGGTTCAGGTCGAAGTCCTCGGGCCCTGGCCCCAGGTTCCCCGCATAGAAGAAGCGCAGGTAGCTCGGATCCAGGTTGTCCAGGTACGTGCGCACGGCCACCAGCGTGCCGCGGCTCTTCGACATCTTCTCCCCGTTCACCGTCAAGTGGCCGTGGACCCTGATCTCGTTGGGCACGTGCAGCCCGGCCACCTTCAGCACCGCAGGCCAGAACAGCGCGTGGAAGTAGACGATGTCCTTGCCGATGAAGTGGATGATGCGAGAAGGGCTTTCAGCGCTCCAGTAGTCCAGCGCGCTCTTCGCCTTCCCCGTCTCCTTCGCCCACTTCTCCGTGGTGGCGATGTACCCGATGGGCGCGTCCAGCCACACGTAGAAGTACTTGTCCGTCTCACCCGGGATGGCGAAGCCGAAGTACGGCCCATCGCGGCTGATGTCCCAGTCCGCCAGCCCCTTCTCGAAGAAGCCCTGCAGTTGCGTGGCCAGCCCCGAGTGCAGGAAGCCGGGCTTCTGCAGCAGGTCCTGCAGGAAGTGCTCGTGGCGCGACAGCTTGAAGAACAGGTGCGTCGAGTGCTTCCGCACCGGCGGCGTCTGGCACAGCGCGCACTTGGGCTCGATCAGGTCCGTGGGGCTGTACGCCTTGCCGCACTTCTCGCACGCGTCCCCGTACTGGTCCGGCGCCTTGCAGTTGGGGCACGTGCCCCGGATGAAGCGGTCCGGCAGGAAGCGCTGGTCCTTCTCGCAGAAGGTCTGCTCGATCTCGCGCTTCTCGATGTCCCCCTTCTCCTTGAGCCGCCCGTAGATGAGCTCGGCGTAGGAGCGGTTCTCCGGGGAGTTGGTGGAGTGGAACCAGTCCACGCTCACGCCCAGCTCCTCGAAGTCCCGCTTGTGCAGCGCGTAGATGCCCGCGATGAACTCCTCCGGCTTCAGCCCTTGCTTGGCCGCGCTCAGCTCGATGGGCGTGCCGTGCGTGTCGTCCGCGCAGAAGTAGACGACATCCTTGCCGCAGGAGCGCAGGAAGCGCACGTAGATGTCGGTCTGGATGTACTCGACGGCGTGGCCGATGTGGATGGGGCCGTTCGCATACGGAAGCGCGCTGGTGACGAGGATCTTCTCCGCCATGAACTCTCCTGAAGGGCGGCGGACTGTAGCCGCTCGACTGCCCCGGGTCATCGGTGCTGATGAGGGTGCCGTGCAGGCCCATCCCCCCGGGTGTTATGGACTCGAAACGATGTGCTCCATCCTGATTCTTCGCCACGTCCACCCGGAGCTGCCCCTCATCCTCGCCGCCAACCGGGATGAGTTCTTCGAGCGACCTACCGCAGGCCCCCAGCTCCTGCCCGGCGCTCCGCGCATCTTCGTCCCCGGCCTGGACCAGGTCCGGGGCGGAACGTGGATGGGCGTGACGGACACGGGCTTTTTCGTAGGGCTGACGAATCAGCGCGGCGCGCAGAACCTGGGCGTGGCCGCCCGCTCGCGGGGCGAGGTGGTGCTCCAGACGCTCCGTTCCGGCTCCGTGGAGGCCGCCGAGAAATATCTCGACTTGCTCGATCCAACGGATTTCCTTCCCTTCAATCTCCTGTATGGAGACGCCCGCCAGCTCCGAATCGCCTATGCCCGGCCCGCCTCGGAGCGGCTGGAGCGTCAGGACGTGCCGGACGGCATCCACGTCCTCCCCAACGACGCGCTCAACACCCCAGAGATACCCAAGGTGGCTCGCGCCCGGATCCTCGCCGCCGAGCACGCCCGGCGCCCCTGGCCCGAGCTGGCCCCTCGGCTTCAAGAGGTGCTCTCCGACCACGACCTACCTCCGGACGACCAGCTCCCACCGCTTCCGCCCGATGCCCCCTTCTCGCGCGAGTGGGCCCGGCAGCTCCAGGCGCTGTGCATCCACACGCCGGTCTATGGAACGCGCTCCTCGGCCCTCCTTGCGCTTTCCGCAGGCCGTGTGGAGCATTTGCTGGCCTCAGAGGCACCGCCGTGCCATGCGGCATTCCGGGACTTTTGGAGCCTGCTTGCACCACGGTGAGGGGGACTCTCCCCCACACTTTGGGGAAGGCGCCTCCCCACAAGGGGATTGGGTCATAGATGACCTGGCCAAATTGTCTCTCAGTGGAACTATTCGGTTAATACTGCTCAGGAAATGCCGATCAACCCCTCAGGAGGCAGATAAGACTCACGAGTCACAGATGACCCGCGATTTTAGCGGGGTTTCCCAGGGAGACATGGTGGCCCGCGGCTTGCTAGCCACCCTCCGGGTCCTTTCATGGCCAAGATCCTCATCGTCGACGACGAAGTCCAAGTGGCCAGCGCGCTGCGGCGGCTGTTCCGTCGGGAGGGGTTTGCCGTAGAGGTGGCCTTCAATGGGGAGGAGGCGCTCCAGAAGCTGGTGACCTTCGATCCGGATCTGGTCATCTCGGATTTCCGGATGAAGGGGATGAACGGCGCGGAGCTGCTGGAGCGGGTGCTGCGGGTGGCCCCCCGGGCCGTGCGCATTCTGCTGTCCGGCCATGCGGACCTGTGGAGCAGCTCTCCCACGGCCTCCGCCCAGGCGGTGTCCCACTTCATCAGCAAGCCCTGGGACGATGATCACCTCGTCTCGCGGGTCAGGACGTTGCTGGGAGGCTCGCACGAGCCCTCGCCCTCCACGCCCTGAGCAGGAACCCGGCTGCGGCCGCCCGGGGCCCGGGTAGACTGCCGCGCCCATGAATGAAGCCATCCGCGAGTTGGGCCAGCAACTCGAGTCCGAGGACGCCTCCGAGCGGGAGACGT
The DNA here is from genome assembly GCF_000737315.1 of Hyalangium minutum. Taxonomy (GTDB): domain Bacteria; phylum Myxococcota; class Myxococcia; order Myxococcales; family Myxococcaceae; genus Hyalangium; species Hyalangium minutum. Next base: position 383,807 of record NZ_JMCB01000013.1, on the reverse strand, counting down.
CCGCGCTGGAGCTCGCCGAGCTGGAGGATCCCCAGACGGCGCCGTTCCTCATCCGGGCGCTCGAGGATCAGGAGGCCTCCGTCCGCCGGTGGGGAGCCTACGGGCTGGCGAAGCTCGGCCGGCCGGAGCACGCGCAGGCCCTCCGCCGCGCGTGGGAGAAGGATTCAAATCCGCAGGTGCGCGTCCAAGCGGCCGCCGGACTGGCGCGGCTGGGTGAGAAAGCAGCGCTCGAGAAGCTGCCCCAGTACCTGAGCGCTCCCTCGCTGGACGTCCGGCGCGACGCGGCCGAGGTGCTCTTCGCCCTGCCCGGCCCCCCTCCCCTGCGCGCCCTGCTGAAGCCCCTGCTCAGCGCGAAGAACGAGCCCGCTCGCGCTTGGGCCGCCGCCATGCTGCACACCCTGGGAGAGGCCGAGGCATTTGCCCGGTGGCGCGGAGCCCTGGCGTCCCCCGAAGGCCGGGTGGATGCGGTGCTCTCGGCCCCGCTGATGCGCGAGCCCCGCGCCGCTCGCGAGCTGCTGCGGCTGCTCGTCGAGCTCTCTCGGGAGGAGCTCGAAGCCACCGAGCAGGGCGTCACGCTCCAGGAGATGCTCGGAAAGGCGCTCCAGCTCTCCGGCCTGGACACGCTGCTGGGAGGAGACGAGACGGATGAGGAGCTCCGGGCGGATCTGCTCACGCTGCTGGGCCGACATCAGCACTTCGTGCCGGAGCTGGCGGAGGAGCTCATCGAGTTCCTCTCCCAAAGCCCCCCGGAGAAGCTGGGCCGCGAGCTGGCGCAACTTCTGTCCGCGCAGGAACGCGAAGAGCGCGCCGCGATCTTCGCGGTGCTCGCGCCGCTCTTTCCCCAGGCCGCTCCTTCCACCTTGATCGAGATGAAGGGGGCCGAGCGCGAGGAGGCCTTGCAAGCCGTGGCGCGGGCCGCGGCAGAAGCGGCGGGCGAGGATCCCCGGCTCGTGGAGCTCACCGAGAAGCTGCGTGCCACGCCCTACCGCCATCACTTCGAGGGGCTGCCCACGAGGCCTCAGCCGCGCAAGGCGAAGCGCCCCCGTGCCGATGCCTCGGCGGTGAGGACGATCGAGGAGATGCCCGCGATCACGACGGCCACCGTCACGCGGGAGATGGAGATTCCCCCCGTCGATCCGCTCACCCGAACCCCGACCCAGGAGCTGGAACTCCTAACAGTGGGCCTGGCGGGAAGCCGCGAGGAAGGCGAGGAGGAGTGGGACCCCACGGTGCCCCCGGAGCCCGCGGCTGTGGCCCAACGGGCCCTGGTCATCGGAGGGCTGCTGCGCCGTCTGGCACTGGAGGAACGGCTCGCGCGAGCCAAGGATGCGGCGGCCCGGGAGGAGCTCCTGCGGATCCAGCGGTGGATGGAAGAAGAGGGGCTCTTCACCACCGTGGGCGTGACGGGGCTGGAGCTGCTCGAGTCCGAGCCCGGCACCTGGTCCGAGGAGGATCGGCAATCCATCTCCTGGAATGCCGAGGAGCTGCACCTGCTCCTGTGGGCCCTGAAGCAGGGGAAGCTGCCGCCCCTGGACGCCCGGGTGGAAGCAGCGCCGCTGTTGGAGCGTCTGCCGCTGTTGAAGGATCCTCAGCCCTTCCTGGAGTCCGCCGAGCTGCGCTTCGGCGAGGAGATCGAGGCGCAGCGCGACCGCTGGGAGGTGCTGCTGGAGTGCGCCCGGTACGAGTCTCTCGCGCGAGGCATCACGGCCGATCCGTCAATCGCCGAGGGCGATCCAGATCTGGAGCTGCTGCTCGAGTCCGCTGAGGAGGTGGGGTTCGATCGCAGGGGCACGGCGGCGAAGCACGGGAAGGCGCGCGCCTCGGCGGAGGGCCTGCGCCACTGGTCGCGCCACCTCGTCACCCAACTCCAGGAAGAAGGGCTGCTGCCCGGCAAGCCCGGCGAGGGGCTCGTCCTCCAAGGCAAGCGCCTGCAGGAGCTAAGCGATGACGCACTGGCCACGCTGCTCGCGCTGGCCCATGGACGCTTCCAGGCCCTGGAGTGGCTCGCCGCGGGGGATGTCATCCTCCCCGAGGGTGAGGACGAGGCGGGCTGACGCCCGCGCTCGAAGAGAGGCTCAGGCGGGCCGGGCGCAGAGGGTCCAGAGCAGGCGCTCGATGACGAGCTTCCCGCTGGCCGAGGACTTGAGCTCCAGATCCGCCTCCGCGCAGGCCACCAGCCCGCGCAGCAGCTCCCGGCGCTCGTAGCGCGCCGCGGCCTGCATGCTCAGGAACGCGGCATAGGGGTGCGGAGCCCGGCCCTTGCCGGCCTTCGCCTCCTGCTCGATCTTCGGGAAGATGCGCGACTTGAAGTCATCGAACGAGCGCGGCGGCGAGCCTTTGGCGTACTGGTTCATGCGCTCGTGGTTCTCCAGCAGCCCGCGAACGATGGAGGCCACCGCGCCGAGCAACTGCAGCGCGTGCGTCCCCTGCCCCATCGCGTCCTCGGCGTAGCCCAGCGCGCCCTTCAGATCGCGCTTCTGGAGCGACTCGGACAGCTCGAAGTACTCCTCCTCGCGCGCGTGGTGCACCAGCAGCGCCACGTCGGAGACCTCGATGGAGGGGCTGTCTCCCGCGTAGACGGCCAGCTTCTCCAGCTCCGACTGCAGCAGGCGGATGTTGCCACCCACGCGCTCCTTGAGCTGCTCCAGCGCCCCGCGGCCCAGCTTCTTCTTGAAGGGCGCGAGGAACTCGACGGCGATCTCCGAGAGATCCAGATCCTTGTGGCGCGCGGCCACCTTGCGCTCGATGAGGTGGCCCGAGTCCTTGGCGAGCTTAAGGAGCGGGCTCTTCGCATCCACGTCCGTGGCGGCCAGCACCAGCGCGTGCCCCTTGGGCACTCCCTTCTGGAAGAGCTCCAGCAGCGCCGAGGCATCGCCCTCGGGCGCGGTGATGCGCTCCTCTCGGCAGAACGCGGCAGCCTCCTTGAGGAAGGCCAGATCCACCTCGGCCAGATCCACGTCCAGCTCGGACTTCCACTCCTCCACCGAGGGTGCCCCAGGCGCACTGGGATCGAGCTGATCCACGCCCCACCCCGCCCGCGCCGCCAGCGCCAACAGCCGGCGGGCGCCCTCCTTGCGCTTGCCCGCCTTCCACGCCTCGCGTGCCTTGCCCAGGGCGTCCCCGCGTCCCTTCTTTGGCGCGAGGAACTCGGGGTCTCGCACCAACACCACCTTGCGGCCTGGGAACAACGGCAGGGTGGCCAGCTCCTGCGCCACCTCGCGCGGAGAGCCCGCGTCCAGCACCGCGTAGTTCAGGCCCATGGAGGCGTCCGGCACGAGCGCCTTCACCAGCTCGTCCGCGCCCTTGCGCACCAGGAACTCCTCGCCCCAGAGCAGGTACAGCGGCGCCACCTTCCCCGCCTTCACCTCCGCCAGGACGTCGTCCATCTCCTCGCTCACCGGACCTCCCGCATCAGCAGCTCCAGCAGCATCCGCTCCAGCTGCAGCCGGGGCGACCCGTTGCGCGCGATGGCCCCCAGGGCCCGCTCGATGAGCCACGTGCGCCGGTGCAGCTCCGTCTCGGACATCCGGGCCGCCACTGCTCGCGCCTGCTCTTTCAGATCCAGGTTCGCCAGTCCCTCGGCGCCCGCCTTCACCAACGCCACATCCCGCGTCCAGAGCGACAAGATGGCCAATGCCTGCTCGGCATCCTCGCGCGAGCCGCCGTACTCCTCCGCGAAGCGCAGCGCGGGCAACGCGTCATCCGGTTTCAGCGCCTCGAAGCGCTGGAGGATCTCCTTGCGCTGGGCGAGCCCCTCCACGTCCAGGCTCAGCGCGCGCCCCAGGCTCCCACCGGCCATGACAGCCGCGAGCGCCGCCGTCTGCGGATCCAGCTTGCGCTCCTGCTGCACACGCTGGGCGACGAGATCCACCGGCAGGGGGCCGAAGTGCACCTTGCTGCAGCGGCTGCGGATGGTGGGCAGCAGCCGATCCATCGACGCCGCCACGAGGATGAGCGTGGTGTCCGAGGGCGGCTCCTCCAGCGTCTTCAGGAAGGCATTCTGCGCCTGATCGTTCATCCGGTGCGCGGAGGTGATGATGGCCACCTTGCGCCGGGACTCCAGGCCGTGCAGGGCGAGCCGCTCCTGCAGCCCACGGATCTGCTCCACGCGAATGTCGCGGCTGGGCGTGCCGGTGAAGTCCGAGCGCCCCGCCAACCCTCGCGACACCCGCTCCTCGTCTGGCATCACCCACGTCACGTCCGGGTGCGTGCCCTTGACGATGCGCAGGCAGCTCGCACAGGTTCCACACCCCACGTCGGGCTGCTCCGGGCAGGTGAGCGCTTGAGCGAGCCCTACCGCGGCAAGCTCCTTGCCCACGCCCTCTGGCCCGGCGAACAAGTAAGCGTGATGGACGGCGCCGCTGCGCAGGGCCGCCTGAAGTGCATCAATCGCGCGGGGCTGTCCGACCACGGTGGCCAGCGTCATGGTGCGTGTATGTCCGGTCGCGACCTGGGCGTCAACCGCCTGCTTGACCCTCGTGGAGCGGCTCGGTCAGAGTTTCCGCGTCTTGCTTCCCTTCCTGCAAAGCAATCTCTCCTTGGTCGCTGGAGCCGTGCTGGTGGTCCTGCTGTTCGGGCTCCACGCCGCCAGCGGGGACAAGGATTTCCGGCGAGACCTGCGCGGGGCCATCCGCTTCCTGCTCGCGTTCCTGGTTCTCCGGATTGGGGCGTGGGCCCTCCCTCACGAGGCACACACCTCGATAGAGAAGCTGGTCAACGTGGGCTGGATGCTCACGTTCGCCTTCGGCGTCATCCGCACATGCGTGTCGCTGGCGCTCAAAGTCATCCGCCTGCGCTCGACGGTGGCGACGCCGAAGATCCTCCGGGACGTGATCGACTTCGTCCTGTACGGGCTGGCGGCGCTGCCCATTCTGCAGTCGCAGCTCAGCCTGGATGTCGGGGGCCTGCTGGCCACCTCCGCGGTGCTGTCGGTGGTCATCGGTCTGGCGCTCCAGGAGACGCTGGGCAACTTGTTCGCGGGCCTGTCGCTGCAGTTGGAGCGTCCGTACCAGGTAGGGGACTTCATCCGCATCGGGGAGTACACGGGCCGGGTGATGCAGATCGGCTGGAGAGCCACGCGCATCATCACCATGCGCCGCGAGAGCATCACCCTGCCCAACAGCAAGGTGGCCAAGGAAGTCGTCCAGAACTTCTCCTTCGCCTACGAGCCTGTCGCCATCGATATCTACCTGCGGATCTCGCACGACACCCCGCCCAACCAGGTGAAGGAGACGGTGCTGGACGTCATGAAGGAGGTCCCCACCCTCCTCCAGTCGCCTCCGCCGCAGTGCCGCACCTGGGCCTTCGAGGACTCGGCCGTCCGCTACCAACTGCGCTACTGGGTGGCGGACTTCGCCCACGCCGATGGCACCATGGAGGAGCTGTACACGCGGCTGTGGTACCGGCTGCGGCGCGAGAACATCGAGATCCCCTTCCCCCAACGGGTGGTGCACACGCGCAGCGAGCCGACGGTAAAGCCCGAGTTCCCCTCGGAGACGGTGGGCGAGCTGCTGCGCGCGGTGGACCTGTTCTCGGTGCTCAGCCCTTCGGAGGTGGATCAGCTGCGCCGCGAGCTGGTGGCGCGCCGCTTCGGCAAGGGCGAGCGCGTCATCGAGGAGGGCGAGGCGGGCCACACCTTCTACCTGGTGGCCTCGGGCGAGGTCTCCGTGCGCACCGGAAAGGGCCACGAGGTGACGCGGCTCAAGCGGGGCAGCTACTTCGGCGAGATGTCGCTGCTCACCGGCGAGCCACGCGCGGCCACGGTGGTCGCGGTGGAGGACGCGGTGCTGCTGGAGCTGGATCGGCCGGCGTTCGCACGGATGTTCGTGTCGCATCCAGGCCTGGCGCGGCAGCTCTCGGCCTTGCTGGCCCAGCGGCGCACCCAGCTGCGCGCGGTGGCCGAGGCCGGTGGCACCGGAACGGATACGACGCCCGAAGCAGGCCGCATCCTCGGACGGCTGCGGCAGATCTTCGGGCTGTCCGCGCAGGACTGAAAGCGCGTGGGCAGGCTTCGGAAACATATCTTAATGAATGGCCCTGCAGGTCCCCCGTCAGAAGGGACAACAACGATGCACGACGGAGGAACTGCACATGGCTCTCAAGTTCGGACTCTTCTCTCTGGCTCTTGGCGCGATGCTCCTCGGTTCCACGGCTCAGGCGGCTGACCTCAAGGCCGAGCACGACGCCTCCAGCGTGGCTTGGAACTCCAACAACGGCCGCGACTCCCGCCGGGCCCCCACGCCCCCGGCCAACCAGAACGGCCGCTACGAGCTCCGGGAGGTGAAGAAGTGGGTGGAAGGCCGCTACGACCAGGTGTGGGTGGCGCAGAGCTGCAGCGATCAGTCGCGGCGCTACATCAAGAAGTGCGAGCCGGGCCACTACGAGCGCCGCTGGGTGCCCGGGCACTACGAGAAGGTGGAGCAGTGGGTGTGGGTGCCCGCCCCTCGGCACGGCGGCTACCGCCGGGCGTAAGGCCTCAAGCGCAGCCCGGGACGTCTTCGAGCCGGTAGAACACCGGCTTCCCCTGGCCCTGCGCGGTTCGCACCATCTCATCGGCTCCCTGTGACGCGCCGCCCATGCGCAAGCAGGCATCGCAGCGCTCCAGGAGCCGATGCGCGATGGGATGGAAGATCTCGTTGAAGAGGGCATCGCCCACCTTCCGAGAGCCCGCTGCTTCCACGAGGGGCAGTGCGAACCACTCCCCCACCACGGGCAGATGCCCGGCGCGGTACAGCCGGAGCGCGACGTCCGTCATCGCGGTGACGTTGGCCGCCATCTTCACTGGGTCATCATTCGTCCCGGAGCGATAGGGGCCTGCCACCAGGATCATCAGCGCCTTGGAGCGAGAGCTGTCCCCAGCGCCGCCCGGCGACTTGCTCAGAGCCCAGACCGCCAGCTCCGCCGAGGGATGCCCTCTGTATCGCTGGCTGAATCGGATCAGGGCCGCGCGGAGCTGCTGAGCTCCCGCCTCGGAGACCTCCTGTTCGAGCACCTCGGGAGGCCAGCCCATCGAGCGCGCGAGGTCCTCCGCATTCTGAGAGGTGGCCACGAGCACGGCCTTCTCGAAGAGGAAGCCTGCGTTGAGGAGCACGTCCTGAACGCTCTCGGGGGGATCGTTCTCCAGCGCCTGCACCAGCTCGTCGTAGAAGCTCATCGCGCGACCTTCTTCCCGGGCGCCTTCACGGGGGCGCTCTTCACGGCCGGAGTCAGCAACTCCACCCGGCCCTCGGGGTAGATCGCGGTGAGCCGGTCGCCCCGGATCTCCAGGGCCGCGAGGTGCCGTCCGTAGCCCGTGCTCAGACCGGTGTCGATGAACAGCGTCCGGCCTCCGAACCGCACCCCGATGCGCCCGTCTCTCATGGTCGTGTGCCCCATCACCATCCGCTTCGCACCGAAGAGGCTCAGCGCCTCGGTGAGGCGAGCCTCCCACTGCGCCTCGGGGGCCAGTGCGTAGCCTCGGAACCAGAGCGGTCCGCCCTGGGCCGTGCCGCCTCCCGGCGGATTGCCGGGGAAGAGATCTTGGCGCACCCAGCGGTTGAGCTCCGCGAGCGTCTTCGCCGGCACCTCCGGCTGGAGCCCTCCGTGCATGAACAGCGTCCCATCGATGCGCACCACCGCGGGGTGGCGCCGCAGCCACCGGCCATAGCGGCCCTCGAGGCCAAAGGCCACACGGTGACCCGCGAGCCCCCGAGGTGCTCCCGGAGCATCCGGTGACGGGCTCTGGTCCGCATACGAGGCCAGCTCCTCCGGCGCGACGTACCGGATGTCCCCGAGCATGTTCATCACCTCGTGGTTGCCCAGGAGCGCATGGACACGTCCTCCCGCGGCGAGCGCCTCCTGCTCCAGCCGCATGAGCAGCTCGAAGCAGTCCCGGGTCCGCGGAGCCCGATCCACGATGTCCCCCGTTTGCACCAGGTGCGCCTTGCCCCCGATCCACTTCCCCTTCTCATCGATGAGGCCCGCCAGGCGCAGCACCTCCGTGAGCGCCTCCACGTCTCCGTGCACATCACCCACCGCGACCACGCGCTCCACACCTTCGAAGCTGTCCGGCACGGCGTCCTCGAGCCGGGGTGGAGCCTCGGCCGCGGCCGCCCAGCACAGCGGCGCGAACAGGAGCACCCCAGCGGCAAGCCGGGCGGTAGCAGGCAGGAACGAGGATCTCATGCCTCCCCTATACCGGGTCCGGGGCTCTCCCGCCCCATCCAGCAGCGGACACCCACGGGCTCCTCCGTTGGGTTGTCCACGCCCCTTTCATCCACGAGCCATCAAATGACTCAGGGATGCCCCTAGGGCGTATTTCATGGATTACCGGTTTCAACCCAATGTGGCCTGGAACTCGAGCGAAAGGCGCCCCCTATGAGATCCATGCACCCTGACGAGTCCCTGCACTGCCAGCAGGCCACCCATTCCCCTTCCTCGCTTCTGGGGACCCTTCCCCTCCTGATTCTCATGGCTCCCGTATGGGCCTGTGGGCCCGTGGAACCCACCGACGAAGCGCCAGCGCCTTCGCCGCTTGCTGCGCGGTATCTGCCGCTGGAGGCCGACAACGGCATGTCGCCCAATGGCCTGTCCGCCAATGGCCTGTCTGCCAATGGATTATCCGCCAATGGCTTGTCCGCCAACGGCCTCTCCGCCAACGGCCTGTCCATGCCCAGCTTCACCTCCTGGTTCACGCAGAACCCGGCCCAGAACGACATGGTGATGCGGTACATCGTGCGCTGCGCCGTTCACGACAACGAGTTCCGCCAGTACCGGGATCCTCAGACGCAGCTCGTCTACACCTGGAGCGGCGGGCTGGGACTGGCACCGGGCTGGGCTCACGGAGCGCCCGCGAACCTCGCGGAGCAGCAACTCGTCTCGGCCTGCCTGGCCGCCCACGTGAACAAGTTCGGCATGTCCGTGCCCATCTCCGTGTTGGGCAAGACGGCGACGGGGCAGTACATCCCCGTCACGCTGGACGAGCTGCTGCGCTACACCCGCCAGGAGGGCTGCTTCTTCGGCAACCTCTTCAACGGTGAGGGGGTCTTCGCCGGATCCGATGGGCCCCGGCTGCAGAGCACCGAGAGTTCCTCCCGGGCCTGTGCCTTCTCCAGCGGAGGCAACGCGTGCCCGCCCATCGTCGATGCGGGCCGCTGTGATCAGCTCTGCGAGCCGTTCCTCCTCGGAGGCCTCTATGTGTCGTGCACGTACAATGGGGTGACGTACAAGCCGCTGACGACCCGGATCTCCCAGCATGCCATCTACCGGTGCGGTGACGGCGTCTGCCAGTTCACCGAGTCCTGTGGCCGAGGCTCCATCCCTGACAGCTGCGAGGCCGACTGCGGCCGCTGCACAGACGAGAACTGATGGCCGAGTGCCAGCCGTGAGCCGGTAGAGTGAACCGGCAAGGGACCTGGTGCCAGGCCCAACCCTGACCTGGGAGCCGCCGCTGCTGTCAGCGGCTGGATGTGACCGGCTTCACCTTCGGGGTGTCATTGGCCTCACAGTGCCCACTCGCGGCCTGTGTGAATGTCTCTCGCATCTGAACGAGCAGCAGCCTCACCCCTCGTTCTGAGCAGAGGTCATTCCATGCATCCTGAAGGTTACCGTGCGTCTCTCTTCCTGAAGCTTCCCCTCCTGTCTGTTCTCCTCTTCGCCTGCGAAGCTCCCCCCGAGGCATTACCAGACGGAGAGCTGCTGGCGGTCGGCACTCAGCAACAGCGTCTGTATGGCAATCCCGCCAGCTACTGGCTCACGAGCCCGGAGGGCTTGACCGACGTGCCCGTATGCTGGCTCACCGCAGGCATGGACACCGAGAAAGGCTGGGTGCGGGAGACCGTGGAGTCCCAGTGGGATATGTGGAGCAGTGTTCGCTTCACCGGCTGGGGCCCGTGCAATGCGAGCACGCCCCCCTTCGCCATCCGCATCCAGGTGGACGAGAGCACTCCCAGAGCCTACGTCGGCCGCACCAACCTCAACCCGAGCATGTGGCTCAACTTCAACTTCAACAGTTGGAGCACGGCGTGCAGCGACTGGTGGGACAACTTCCCGGGCGATGACCGGGAGTACTGCATCCGGGGGGTCGCCCTCCACGAGTTCGGTCATGCACTCGGGTTCTTCCACGAGCAGGACTCGCCGGGCAATCAGCCAGGGACTTCGGGTTACTGCGACAATACCGTCACTCATCAGAATGGGACGATGATCACCGTGTATGACTCCTACTCGACCATGAACTACTGCGCCGAATGGGGCCGCCCGACGCTGAGCGCGCTGGACCTGGAGGGGCTGCGGATCGCGTACGGAGTGCCTCCCTTCGAGTTCAGCTCCTTGGGCACCCGTCCCTGGTCGGCGTGCACCCAGCTCTCCGAGTCCGCCGACCCCTACACCTGGAACGACAACTATCTCTGCTCCGCCAGCCCTCAGGGACTGAGGTGGTCTGCCGTGGGCCCCATCGCCGGCCAACGCTGCACGCAGCTGCTCGAGACGTCGGATCCCCATACGTGGGACGACAATTACCTGTGCGTCCCGCCTGAGAGCCCAGTCCAGTTCACCTGGTCTTCCGTGGGCCCCATCGCCGGCCAGCGCTGCACGCAGCTGCTCGAGGCATCGGATCCGCATTCGTGGGACAACAACTACCTGTGCTTCAGCCAGCGGCTGGTGTTCTCTCCCTGGGGCCGTGTGGCTGGCTACTTCTGCAACCAGATCAAGGAGGCCTCCGACCCACACTCCTGGAACGACAACTGGCTGTGCTCTCAGGTGGATGAAGGGATCCGCTTCAGCTCCACTGGACCCATTGCCAACATGAAGTGCACGCTCGTCAACGAGCCTTCGGATCCGCACACCTGGAACGACAATTACGTCTGCGTCCCGAACACCAGCAACCTCAACTTCCAGTGGTCTGCTGTAGGGCCCGTGCAAGGGAAGACTTGCGTGCAGTGGAACGAGCCCTCGGATCCGGATGCCTGGAACGACAACTACCTCTGCTATTGAGCTGACGAGGAAGCAGGGCCAGCCTGCTTGGCCCAGCCCAGCGGGAGCAGCCGAGCCGTCGCCTCAGCGCTCCCCAGTCTCCCGGAAAATGGGGGGCGCTCCGAGAGATACGGCGTGGAGGCGGCGGGAATCGAACCCGCCGCTAGGAGCTTCTGGCGAGCGCGAGGTACGGGTGGAAATACCGGCGCAGGCAGCCGGAGGGGCCAGTGCTGTATGAGGCGGTGGCGGACAATCTCGCCACGTTGCTGGCGAACGAGAGGGGAGCACATGGCCACCCGGAAGAAGAAGGTCGCGACAAGGCCGGGGAAGAACGCCGGGACGAGGAAGGACACAAAGGCGCTCGGAGCGAAGAAGACCGCAAGGAAGAAGGATGCTGCAGTGAGGAGGACCTCCGCGGCGAAGCGCTCGAAGCGTGGTTTGAAGGCGAAGCGCGTGATCCTCGCGGAGTTCGTTGTGAGCGTCGTGCAGAGCCTCGTGACGGTTAGCTCACGCGGGCTGCCTGAGCCCGGGCACAACCGCTGGACGAATCAGGCGATGCGTCAAGGCTTCTCCTGGCGGCGCGGCAACGTGTCGTTCCGGGTGAGCGAAGACGCCGGGGACGTGCCTTTCGAGGTGGCTACGGCGGACACGCTGCGAGTCTCGCCTCGGGCGTTTCGCGCGATCGTCGTCCCGTTCGAAGCGGCGAAGGGCGGCATCGAGATCTGCGACATGTATTACGGGAGCGTGCATCCGATCGATCTACCGGCCGGTCACTACGCGCTGCTCTTCGAGATGGAATATCGCAATCCCTCCCCCGACCTCGAATCTTCGGAGGACAAGCCCGTGAGTTGCCGGGTGACCTTCGTCCCTTCCAAAAACGTGAGTACCGCCATTCACAAGAAGGATGCCGAACTTCAGCCGCCGAAGGTCCTCACCCTCGATGGCCAGCCCGCTTGAGAGCCGACATGAGACTGACAGAACTCCTGGTGGGCCACAGCGCCGATGACCAGGGCGCTGCCGCTCGCAGGAACGTGGAGCGGGCGTCGCTCGACGAGCTCCTCGACGCGCTTGACCTCGAGCCACTTGGCGAATGGGCGCTCCTTCACATTACCCACGAGTTGACCCACCGCGGAGCGGAGATCATTGCGCCGATTGCGGCAAGACTTGTGGCGCGTCCCATACGGCCCGGGACATATGGGCTCACCGAGGCGCTGACAGAGCTCTTTCGCTACGAGCTTGATACTGCGGGGCCCGCGATCGTCCGCGCTCTCATCGAGGGTGGGGAGGCGGCCCTCCGCGCCGGGGCAAGCTCGCGTGACGCCGGAACTTATCTCATACAGCTTGCCGACTGCGCCCGGATGGCCGAGCGGCCACTGCCCGAAGCACGGCCGCTGGCGCTTGCCTTCCTCGAAAGAGCCCAAGGCGAAGCGGACCCCTACCGCTTCGGTGTCGACAACGCGGCATCTCTCGTCGGCGGCGAACCCGGTGGGGCGAGCGGAGGAGGTCAGTGATGAGGCAGAACAGCCGCATGAACAGCTACTTTTGTTGTTGCCAAAATCGGCCAATCCGCTCGACAGCGAGGTGCATCTTGTGCCTGGCCGAAGGGTTGGCCGAATGAATGGAGATGCGCGGTGGGACAAAGCCGCGTGTCGCCACAGCCTCTTCGATCCAACACAAGACATCATATCCAGTCCCATGGAGATCGTCCCCCAAGTCGTGGTCGAGGCTCAGGTCCGTCACCTGGCCGGTTTCCAGAAGAGCGATGGTGTCCTCTGGCCAGCGTGCTGGCACCCAGCCGACGGGCGTCGCCCGTTCATCATCGAGGTAGACCTTCAAGGGATTTCCCGTGGGAGCGACCATCACCCCTCCACTCGAAATGAGTCGGGGTGAGGGTCATCGTACTCTCCGGGTGGGGCGCCTTGCCCGCGCAGCCATCGAGCCGCACCATAAGTCGCTGAAGGGCGGCTTTCCATCCATTGAGGGCCTGTGGGTTCGGCCTGTTCCGGAGCCGGCTCGCGTGCCTGGTGGCTCGTGGTGTATGGGCCCGCGAGCCCCAGGGCGGTGTAGACGCGGCGCTCGCGGCGCTGGAGGCCACCACCGCACTGGAGGCTCAATGCCGAATCCGCAGCAGCCCTACGGCGCGAACATGCGGAGGCGGATGTAGCCGTAGTCGGCGTTGGCCGGCGTGACCTCGGGCATTGCGACGATGAGCTGACCTGTGCTGGTCAGGGCTACCGCCATGTCGGTGGTGCCGCAGCTGTAGGGTTCCCCGCTGAGATAGTGGGTTCCGAACGAACCGAGGTGATTGTCCACCGGAGCCCAGGCCGTACCATTCCACCTTCGGAGGAAGCGGCCGGTCTGATGATAGGGTGCATCCTCGAGCCAGAGGACCGTGGCAGTCCCGGCGCTATCGATCCGCAATACCGGAGCAATGGTGCGGTCCACGGGACCAGACCGGCCCTTCAGCCCGGTGGTCGAGGTGCTCCCCCAGGCGCCGTTCTGCTCGCGCACCACGGCAATGGCACCGTCTTTGATATAGGCCACCCAGGGAGTGCCGTCCGGAGCAAGCGCCAGTGACGGGTGCTCGGACGAGTTGTTGTTGGAGGGCAACTGCGTTCCCACTCGCACCCACTGGCCGTTGTTGCGGCGGAAGACGTGGGCAAAGGCCTTTCCGGCCAGCGTGCCGCGCACGTAGGTCTCACTCCACGCCACCACGATGCGGCCGCTCGGATCCACGGCGATCTCAGGCCGGAGCTTTTCCAGGAACGTGTTCTTCATCTCCGCGCCTAGCGCACCGACCGCGTCGCCCACCTGCTCCCAGGCCGTCCCGTTGAACTGGTAGACGTGCACGCGTGCGTCTTCAAGGGAGAGGTTCACCATCAAGACAGCGAGGACGGGCTGGCCCTGTTTGTTGAGGGCAGAGGCGACCGACAAGGCGCCGTAATTCTGAAGGCACACACGGCCTCCCACGTCCGCCCAGGCTGCCCCGTTCCAGCGCATCGTGCGGACGCACCGCCCAGAGAGGCCGTCAGGACTCTGATCGGTGAACGACACCACGGGGGCGCCTGACGCATCCACCATGATTGTCGGATTCAGCGAGTAGGCGTCGCCCAGCGGGCCTCCGAGCCGCTCATAGGTGCTGCCCGTCCACCGCGCGATATTGATGTCGTAGTCCTGCTCCCAGGCAAAGACCGGCCGATTGGCCCCGTCCACCGCCAGCGCAGGTGTGCTCGAGAGACGGGTGGACTTGGCCAGGGGGCTTCCTCCCAGCCAGCTCCACTTGGAGGGTGTCACCTCGATGGCGGAGACCACCGGCGGCTGAGAGCCAGCATACGAGCTGATCTGCAGCGACAGGGCGCCGTCTACGACGGGAACGTCGAAGAAGAGCGTGTACGAGCGCAGCGGGGTGACCAGGCCCTGGTACTGGTCCACATAGCTCCAGTTCTCGGCATCGATACGCATGTTGCGAGGGGCGGCCAGATTTCGCTGCGGCTCGATGAGGAGAAACTGGACGGTGTAGAGACCCGGCCCTGGGACGGGGATCTCGTAGAGGATATCCGGAACGCCGATACGCATGGACTGATACAGCCCGTCGTTCTCCGTGCCGGAGATGGGCTCCGTCGTCGTAAAGGCCGTTGCATAACCCTGGTAACCGGTGTCCGCCTGCCAGAGACGGCCATAGGTATCCGTGAACGCGCCGCCGCCCACGTTGATGCGGATCGGCAAGGTCACTACGGCTTGTTCCTGCTGGGCCAAGGGTGCGGACTCTTCTTGGAGCTCCGCACCACCACAAGCAACCAGCCACGCAGCGCCCAAGAGGCAAGGCACCATCCAGAGGGCCGCGCTCACGCGCTCCCGGGTCTTCTTCCTATCCATGGGGGTTCTCCGAGCCCTTCGAGGGCTCTCCGGCGCGGCACCTCGATTGGTGCCCGCTTGCGTGAATACACGGGAGAATTCACCCGGGAATTCACCGTTAGCTGGGAATTAAGGGTCTGCTCTTCGATAACGCTCAGTTATCGAAGAGCACGACGCGGGGCAGGCAGGCCGGGACAACGGACCCGTGTGCGTTCGAGAGAGCGATCCAACTCGGTCGAGCGCGTTTCCGTATTCCCGCCTTGGCGATTGGGTTGTTGAGACAGCAACAATCGGCACCTGCGGGGCGACTGGAGCCGCTTTGACAGGGCCCGGAGGGGGTTGCTAAAGCACCTCTCCGTCTACATCCTTTGGTTGTTCCTTTGCGCTCAGAAAACCCCTGTCCAACGGTCTGGATCCTCGACGACAGCCCCACAGAGACAGAGTTCATCCGAGCGGCACTTGCCCCCACATGCACCGTCTTATGTTTCAAGGACGGTGCCACGCTGCTGGAGGCGCTCGAAGCTTCCCCGCCTCTGGACGTGGTGGTGCTGGACTGGGAAATGCCGGGCCTCTCCGGCATCGAAGTGTGTGAGTACCTTCGCAACAACCGCTCCACCGCGACCTTGCCCGTCCTTCTGCTGACCTCGCATCAAAGGCCGGAAGACGTTGCGAGAGGGATCCTGGCGGGAGCCAACGATTACGTCTTCAAGCCCTTCAAGCCCGTGGAGCTCGTGGCACGCGTGCATGGACTGGTGCGGCGTGATCGGCTGCAGAGGCAGGTGGTCGCAGATGAGCGCGCAAGCCGGCTGCTGGCAGAGGAAGCGCTCCAAGTGGCCCAGGTTTCCGAGGAGCATTCCCGAAGTATGGCGGCCACAACCGCCCAGCTCCTCGAGCGCGCGCACCAGACCCAGCGAGAGGTGGAGACACGTGAAGCGCAGCTTCTCCAGCGCGCCGACTTCGAGCGCCGGCTGATCGGAATCGTCAGCCACGATCTGCGCAATCCCTTGAGCGCCATTGGGCTGACGGCCTCTGCCTTGGTTCGCCAGATTTCTGACGAGCGCCACCGACAGAGCGTTCAGCGCATCCTCCTGGCTGCCGAGCGGGCCTCGCGGATGATCCGTGACCTCCTGGACTTCACACGGGCTCGGCAGGGGGGTGGCATCCTCATTGAGCGAAGGGCTTTGGACCTGCCTGTGTTGGTGCGCGCAGTCGTTGACGAGCTGGGGGCCGTCTATCCGAATAGGTCCATCGTCGTAGAGCACAGTGGACATGGAGCAGGGACGTGGGACCCGGATCGGCTAGAGCAGGTCCTCTCCAACATGCTCGTCAACGCGCTCCACTACAGCGCCCCCGGCTCTCCCGTGAAGGTGACAACGCGGGATGAAGCGGACACCGTACTGCTCGAGGTCCACAACACCGGTACTCCCATTCCCCCCGATCTGCTCCCCCGGATCTTTGAGCCGATGGAACGCGGCTCGAACCTTTCGGATCAGGCGGGACGAAGCATCGGCCTGGGGCTCTATATCGTTCGCCATCTCGTGCAGGCACATGGCGGGACTGTGACCGTCCGCTCGACCGCAACCGAGGGGACGACCTTCTCGGTGCGGCTGCCGATCCAGCCTCCAGAGAAGCAAGGCCAGGTCCCCCCTTCATTCCTCCCCTGAGCTCAAGCCCCATTGATTGAGCCGCTGGCCCGGGGGCTCAGCCTGGTGACGACGCGGTGCGCGTGCGAGTATCTTGAGGAGCTGCGCGCCCTGGACGAGCTGTCCGCCGAGATGAGCCTGAGTGGGCTGACGCAGAACCGGGTGTCCATGCACTTCGCCTCCTCCCGATGGCTCCTCCCCCTGCTGGCAGCGGCAGTGATGCTGCTCTGCTGGGGCGCGGGCTCGGCGCTCGGACTGCTCCCGGTGACCGCCGTGCCCTCCCCAAGCGCGGTGCTCCAGTGCTTCCAGGAGGAGTTGCTCAGTGGCCGGCTCCTTCGGGATATCGTTGCCTCGCTGTTCCGTGTGGCTGTCGGGCTCTCGCTCGCGACGGCGCTCGCGGTGCCGCTCGGGCTGGGGCTCGGCCACTACCGCCCGCTGCGCGAAGCCCTCTTGCCCACCGTCAACTTCCTCCGCAGCCTGTCTCCTCTGGCGTGGATCCCCTTCGCCATCCTCTGGTTCGGGATCGGTGATGCGTCGTCCATCTTCCTCATTTTCCTGGCGGCCTTCTGCCCGCTGGCCATCTCGGTGGCGGCCGCGGTGGCGAACGTCCCCGCGGTCTACTTCCGCCTGGGACGGGAGTACGGCTGGAGCGGGCCCAGCCTGCTCCTCCGGGTCACGCTGCCCGCCATCACCCCGCAGCTCATTACCGCGCTCCGGGTCGCGGCGGGTATCTCCTGGGTCGTGGTCGTGGCTGCAGAGATGATCGCGGGGCGTGACGGGCTCGGCTTCATGATCTGGGACGCCCGGAACGGACTGCGGACCGATCTGCTCGTGTGCGGGATGATCGTCATCGGCTTGATCGGCGTCCTGCTCGACCAGGCGCTCTTCCAGCTCAGCACTTTTCCCAGCGTCCGGTGGGGCTATGAACGCTAGCGTGCTCCAGCTCGACAGCGTCTCTCACCACTATGGGCCGCTCGAGGTCCTCCGCGACGTGAGCCTGACCGTCCGCCAGGGTGAATTCGTGGCGATCGTGGGCCCCTCTGGCTGCGGGAAGACGACGCTGCTCAGCCTCGTCTCGGGTGTCGAGCGCCCCACGCGAGGGCGTATCTCCCACCAGGGGACCCTGCGGACCGTCTACCAGCAAGAGGGGCTGCTGCCCTGGCTGACCGTGCGGGAGAACATCTTCCATGGGCTGTCCCACCTGCCGACGCAGAGCGAGCGGCTGGCGCGAATCGAGCAGTGGCTCGCGCACACCCGGCTCGATGGGTTCGGAGACCACTACCCCCACCAGCTCTCGGGGGGAATGCGGCAGCGAGCCCAGTTGGCCCGGGTGCTCGCGGGCAACGCCGACCTCCTCCTGCTGGATGAGCCCTTCTCGGCGCTCGACTACCAGACCCGCCTGAGCATGCGCCACGAGCTGTGCAACGCCCTGGCCGTGCGCCCCAGCACGGTAGTCTTCGTCACGCATGACCTCGAGGAAGCGGTGACGCTCGCGGATCGCGTCCTCGTGCTCTCGGAGCGCCCCGCCCGCATCCTCTCCACCCACACCCCTTCGCTGGCACGCCCCCGCTCCACCTCGCACCCCGAGGTGGGCCAATTGATCGAGCACATCATCGGCGAGCTCAAGCTGGGCGGACCCGCGCCAGCCGGTCCCCGAGTTCCCTTCTCCCAGGAGTTGACCTCATGAAGCGCTCCACGGTGTTCATCGCCGTCTTCGTCACCGCGCTTGTCGGGCTGGGAGTGCTGCGGAGCCGCCTGAGCGGCGACCACCCAGCGGCGGGAACCGGCTCGGACACGCGGGAGGTGCTCAAGGTCGGGTACCTCCCAGTCACCTGCCACCTGACGTGCCCGGTCACGGACTTCGCGTCCAAGACCAGCCCCTCGGCTCGTTTCGAGTCGAAACGCTTCGCGTCGTTTCCGGAGATGGCTGAGGCCATCAAGACAGGCGCGCTGGACGCGACCTTCATGATCCTCCCGCTGGCGATGAAGCTGCGCGAGCAGGGAGTCCCCGTGAAGATCGCCTACCTGGGCCACAGAGACGGTTCGACCGTCATCGTCCGCAAGGACTTCCCTGGCAGCGATCTGCGCGCCCTCAAGGGCAAGCGCCTGGCCATCCCCATGCGCTACAGCAACCAGAACATCGTCATCCACAAGCTCATGGAGAATCTGGGGATGGCCCCGGACGATATCGAGTTCGTCGAGCTTCCCCCTCCCGACATGCCGGTGGCGCTCGCGAGCCACTCCATTGATGCGTACTTCGTGGGCGAGCCGCACGCCGCGCGCGCGGAGCTGGATGGGACCGGCCGGGTGCTCCACCACGCCAAGGACATCTGGCCTGACTTCATCTCCTGTGGACTGGTGGTCACCGAGCGGCTGATCTCGGAGAAACCGGAGCTGCTCCGGGAGCTCGTCCGCGGTATCGCCAGCTCGGGGGCCTGGATCGAAGGCCACCGCGAAGAGGCGGCCCGGCTCGCCGTCCCGTACTTCCGCCAGAAGGAAGAGGTGATCCGCTATGTCCTCACCGTGCCCAAGGATCGGGTGAGATACCAACGGCTCACGCCTGAGGAGGCAGAGCTGCAAAAGATCCACGACCTCGGCCAGAAGCTGGGGATCTTCTCGAAGCCTCTGTCGATGTCGGAGATGGTCGACCGCCGCTTCATTCCCGAGCGCATCGAGCCCGCCGTGATCGAGGTGCCCGCCGAGTCCCTCTGACGCCCCAGCCGAAATATTTCGTCATCATTCCGAAGCTTTACGGACATGGGCGGCTGAGAAGGTCAGCCTGCGCGGCTCAGGGGTGGGTCTGTCCATGCGGGTACGCACATGAGATCCTAGAATCCCTCCAGAGCCCCTGAGCTGCGTTCTTCTTCAGGGGGCCGGAACGATGGATACACAGCCGATGACGCGCACCACGACCGAGGAAGGGACCGTCCAGGTCCTGTTGGTGGAGGATGACGAACGGCTCGCCCGCCTCACGGCTCGCTACCTCCAGGAGCATGGGATCGTGGTCACCGTCGCCCGAACCGGCACCGAGGGGCTGACCGAAGCCAGCCACCATGCCTACGACGTCATCCTCCTGGACCTCATGCTCCCCGGGAAGGACGGCCTGGAGGTCTGCCGGGAGCTGCGCACACGCAGCGACGTGCCCATCATCATGGTCACCGCCCGTGGCGAGGAGATCGATCGGGTGATTGGCCTGGAGAGCGGGGCGGATGACTACCTGCCCAAGCCGTACTCCTCGCGGGAGCTGGTGGCTCGCATCCGCGCCCAGGTGCGGCGAGCCCGGGGACATGCGGGCCCCTCCACCCAGCCCATCCAGGCCGGCCGGCTGCAGCTCGATCCGCGCAGCCTCACCGCCACGCTGGATGGCAAGGCCCTGGCGCTGACGAGCTACGAGTTCACCCTCCTGCGTGCCCTGGCCGAGCGCGCGGGCCGCGTGCTCAGCCGCGAGCAGATCCTGGACCTCGTCAAGGGCAGCGCGGACGAGGTGTTCGACCGCTCCATCGACGTGCACATCTTCCGCCTCCGCCAGAAGCTGGAGGAGGACCCGCGCAACCCCAAGCTGCTCAAGACGGTGCGCGGCGCGGGCTACATGCTGGCCCGGGGTGACGAGGCATGAGCCTGCCCCGGCTCCGGCTGCCCAGCTCGCTGCTGCTGCGGATCTACCTGGTCGGTATCGCCCAGTTCGTCCTCATCGTCACCGTGGTGTTCAGCACCCGGGATCTGATCGCGGAGCCACCGCCGATGCGGCGGGGCCCGTCTCAGTTCATGCCCTACTTCATCAACCAGTGGGCGCCGCTCCTGGAACAGCCCGAGGCGCTGGACCAGTCGCTGCAACAGGCGGAGCAATACTTCGATCAGAAGGTGACGATCCGCACCCTGGACGGCCAGGTTCTCGCCTCCACCGCCTCTCCCCCTTTCGAAGAGGTGTCCCGCGAAGCCCTCGAGCGGATCTCCCGGGATCGCGCGCTCCGGGAGCGTGAGCCACGCGACCGCGAGCCCCCACGCGACCGCGAGCCCCCACGCGACAAGGAGCGTCCCCGCATCGTCCTGCCCATCCCGCTGGAAGGTCCCCCCGTGGCCTATGCGGTGATCCGGCACGCCAATCCGATGGGCCCGCCTCCCATCAACTTCGCGGTGCTCATCTTCCTCGTGCTCGCGTGCACGGCCGTCACCTCCGTGATCTTCGCGCGGACTCTGGCTGTGCCCCTGCAGCACCTGGCCCAGGTGACGCGCTCCTTCGGTGCAGGCAACCTGAGGGCTCGCACGGGCGTGCGCCGGCGCGACGAGCTGGGCCAGGTGGCCGTGGCCTTCGACGAGATGGCTGAGCGCATCACCCACCTGCTGCGCTCGCAGAGGGAGCTGATCGCCAACGTCTCGCACGAGCTGCGCACCCCGCTGGCTCGCATCCGCGTGGCGCTGGATCTGGCCACCGATGGAGACGAGGCCCTGGCGCGCGAGTCGCTCGCGGACATCACCACGGACCTGACCGAGCTGGAGCGGCTGGTGGAGGACGTGCTCACCGCGGCCCGGCTGGATCTCGCCACGGGGCAGACGCCGGGCGCCACCCCGCCTCTGCGCAAGGAGCGAGTCGAGGCGCAGGCCTTGCTGGACAAAGCCGCCGCGCGCTTCCGAACGGCCCGCCCGAGCCACACGCTGGAGCTGAGCACGGAAGGGACCCTGCCCACCCTGGACGCGGATCCCATGCTCCTGCGCCGCGCGCTCGACAACCTGCTGGACAACGCGGGCAAGTATTCCGAGCCCGGCACCCAGGTCCGGCTGCTCGCCCGGTCCACGGACTCAGGCCTCCAGCTGGAGATCGCGGACCAGGGGATCGGCATCGATCCGAACGATCTGCCTCACCTCTTCACCCCGTTCTTCCGCAGCGACCGAAGCCGTGCGCGGACCACGGGTGGCGTGGGCCTGGGGCTCGCCCTGGCCCGCCGCATCGTCACCGCGCATGGCGGCACGCTCACGCTGGAGAGCCAGCCCGGTGCCGGCACCACCGCTCGGATTGTGCTGCCCGCAGCTCCCGCGCTCGAGGCCTCGGCGGAGGAGCAGCCAGCCAGCCCTGGGGAGCGCACCCGTCATCTTTCGTAATCCGGCGGAGATTCACCGCAACGCGGGACCTCATACACCTGTCAGGTATGAGGCCCGTTACCGAACTGACACGCAAAGAAGCGTTTTCCCCCCCACCCCGCCCCGTCTCGGCTGAGCCCAAGAAGCATGCGTCCCTGCCTGCGCGCTGGGGCTGGTGGCTGGCCGCCGTGATCGCATCAGCGCTCGTGACGGCGTGGTGGCTCAAGCGCCCGGGTCCTGAGGCCGCGGCCGCCTACGAGACCACGCCCGTGGAGCGGCGGAGCATCGAGGCCAAGGTCACGGCCACGGGGACACTGTCCGCCCTCGTGACGGTGCAGGTGGGCAGCCAGGTCTCCGGCCGCATCCAGGAGATCCTCGTCGACTACAACTCGCCCGTGAAGAAGGGGCAGGTGATCGCCCGGATCGATCCACAGCTCTATCAGGCGGCCGTGGAGCGCAGCCGCGCGAGCGTGCTGGTCGCGAAGGCCAACCTGCAGCGGGCCAAGGTGGAGGCGGAGAACGCACGCCGCCAGGCCGCGCGCTCCAAGGAGCTGCGGGACAAGCAGTTCATCGCCCAGGCGGAGCTGGAGACCTCCGAGGCCAGCGCCGCCTCCGCCCAGACGCAGGTGGCCTCCGCCGAGGCCTCGCTGTCCCAGGCCCAGGCCGCGCTCAACGAGGCCGAGGTGAACCTCAAGTACACCACCATCGTGTCCCCCACGGACGGCATCGTCATCTCCCGCAGTGTAGACGTGGGGCAGACGGTGGCCGCCTCGCTGCAGGCCCCCACCCTGTTCACCATCGCCGAGGACCTGCGGAAGATGCAGGTGGACACCAGCGTGGGTGAAGCCGACGTGGGCCGCCTGCAGCCGGGCATGCGCGCCGCCTTCACCGTAGACGCCTATCCGGGCGAGCGCTTCGAGGGCACCATCCGGCAGATCCGGAACGCGGCCCAGACGGTGCAGAACGTCGTCACCTACGACGCCGTCATCGACCTGGAGAACCCCGAGCTCAAGCTCAAGCCGGGCATGACGGCCAACGTCACCATCATCACCGCGCAGCGGCCGGACGCGCTCGCGGTGCCCAACGCGGGGCTGCGCTTCCGGCCAGCCGCCACCACCGCCGCCAGTGGTCCGGTGCCTGCAGCGGGACAGAAGGCAGGTGGCAAGACGCTCTTCGTGCTGCGAGACGGGCAGGCCGCCCCGGTGCCCGTGAAGACCGGGCTGACGGATGGCTCGGTGACGGAGGTGGTCGAGGGCGAGCTGCGCGAGGGCGATCGGATCATCACTGCGATGGCCACGGGCGCGCAGGGTTCGGCCGCCACGAAGAGCCCGCAACAGGCAGGCAAGCCCCCGGGCATGCGGGGTCCATTCTAGGGCGTGGAGGAGAGAGCCAATGAGACACGACGGCCAACCGCCGCTCATCGAGCTGAGCGGCGTGAGCAAGATCTATCAGACGGGAGACGTGGAGGTCGCCGCCCTGCGCGGCGTGGACTTCACCGTGGACGCAGGGGACTTCGTCGCCATCATGGGCTCCAGCGGCTCCGGCAAGTCCACGCTGATGAACATCCTGGGCTGCCTGGACCGGCCCACCGCGGGGGAGTACCTGCTGCAGGGCGTGGACGTCTCGGGGCTGGATCGCAACGCCCTGGCGAGCCTGCGCAACCGCACCCTGGGCTTCGTCTTCCAGAGCTTCAACCTGCTGGCGCGCACCTCGGCCCTGGAGAACGTGGAGTTGCCTCTGCTCTACGCGGGCGTCCCTGCCCGTGAGCGGCGGCAGCGGGCGAAAGAGGCGCTCGAGCGGGTGGGCCTGGGCGCTCGCCTGGATCACCACCCGCGCCAGCTCTCCGGTGGCCAGCAGCAGCGTGTGGCCATCGCACGGGCGCTGGTGAACCGGCCTCCCGTCATCCTCGCCGACGAGCCCACCGGCAACCTGGACTCGCGCACCAGCATCGAGGTGATGGCCCTCTTCCAGGAGCTGCGCAGTGAGGGACTCACCATCATCCTCGTCACACACGAACCCGACATCGCCAGCCACACCGATCGCGTGGTGGTGGTGCGTGATGGCCGGATCCGCTCGGACCAGCGGCAGGTGGCGCAGCCCGCCGTGATCCCCGAACTGGAAGAGGCGCTGTCATGAATCTGATCGAGACCGTGCGCCTGGCCGTCCGTGCCCTCGTGCGCAGCAAGACGCGCTCCGTGCTCACCGCGCTGGGCATCATCATCGGCGTGGGCGCCGTCATCGCCATGGTGGCCATCGGCGACGGAGCGCGCGCCAACGTGCAGCAGGTGTTCACCTCCATGGGAACGAACCTGCTCATCATCTTGCCTGGCTCCTCCACCTCGGGCGGTGCCCGGGGCGGCTTCGGCAGCGCGCCCACCGTCACCTGGGACGATCTGGAGGCCATCCGCACCCAGGTCCCCAGCGTGCGCGCAGCGGCCCCCGAGCTTCGCTCCAGCACCACCGTCCTCTCCGAGGACCAGAACTGGACGACGAGCGTCATCGGCACCACGCCGGACTTCTTCGAGGTGCGCAACTGGCCCCTGGCCTCCGGAGCACGCTTCACCGAGCAGGACGCGGAGGCCGGCGCCAAGGTGGCCATCCTGGGCCAGTCCGTGGTGGAGAAACTCTTCGGCGCGGGCGCGGATCCCGTGGGCCAGTCGATCCGCATCAAGAAGACACCGTTCACGGTGATCGGCGTGGTGGCACGCAAGGGCCAGTCTCCTGTCGGCCAGGATCTGGACGACACCGTATTCGTCCCCGCCAATACCTTCCGGCGCCAGGTGCAGTCGCAGAGCCTCGGTGCGTTCATCTCCGGAGTCACCTACGTGCAGGCGGCTCCCACCGCGACCACGGCGCAGGCCCAGGCCGACATCATCCAGCTGCTGCGCGAGCGCCACCGGCTCGCGGAGAGCGCGCCCAATGACTTCGACATCCGCGACCTGTCCGAGCTGGCCGCCGGCCAACAACAGAGCACCCAGACGCTGAGCCTGCTGCTGGCCTCCATCGCCGCCGTGTCCCTGCTGGTGGGCGGCATCGGCATCATGAACATCATGCTGGTGAGCGTCACCGAGCGCACCCGGGAGATCGGCGTGCGCGTGGCGGTGGGGGCTCGTCCCCGGGACATCCTGTCCCAGTTCCTCGTGGAGGCGCTCACGCTCGCGCTGCTCGGCGGTGCCATTGGCGCCGGGCTGGGCGTGGGCATCGCCCGGTTCCTCGCGTCGCAGTTCCAGTGGCCACTGCTGGTCCGGCCGGACGTCATCTTCCTGGCGCTCGGGTTCAGCGCCTTGGTGGGCGTGGGCTTCGGCCTCTACCCCGCGCGCAAGGCCAGCCAGCTCGATCCCATCGACGCGCTGAGGTACGAATGATGCGCCCGCTCCTCCTCATTGCCCTGCTCTGTGCCGCGCTCCCCGCCCGGGCCGAGAGCGTGCTCTCCCTTGAAGAGGCACTGCAGAACGCCCAGTCCCGCCAGCCCCAGCTGCGGCAGGCCCAGGCCGAAACCGAGGCAGCCCGCGCGCGAGCGGATCAGCGCAAGGCCTCCCTGCTGCCCCAGGTGAACGCCAGTGCCTCGTATCAGCGCTCCACGTCGGGCTCGACGGGCACTGACACCGTGGACCCAGGGACCACCTCGCCCCGCGGCAGCGGCTTCAGCGTGGGTGCCACCGCGAGCCAGCTCCTCTACGACTTCGGGCAGACGAGCGGCCGGTGGCGCTCGTCCCAGAGCTCGGCGGAGGCTCAGGCCTCCTCGGCGGAGCAGACACAGCTGGAGGTGCAGGCCAACGTCCGCACCGCCTACTTCAGCGTGCTCGCCCAGCAGTCCCTCGTCCAGGTGGCGAAAGAGACGCTGCAGAACGAGGAGACCCACCTGCGCCAGGTGCAGGCCCAGGTGGAGGTGGGCACGCGGCCGGAGATCGATCTGCTCCAGCAGCGGACCTCGCTCGCCAACGCACGGCTCCAGCTCATCCAGGCTCAGACCACCTACGCCACCAGCAAGGCCCAGCTCAACCAGGCCATGGGCTTGGAGGGAGCCACGGACTACACGGTGCAGGAGGTGACCACCGCCGCCGTGGAGGGCGAGGAGCAGCCGCTGGACACCCTCGTGGACTCGGCGCTGACGAACCGGCCGGATCTGGCGGCCAGTGCCGCGCAGCTCCGCGCGCAGGAGCTTCAGCTGACCGCCACACGGCGGGGGTACTGGCCCAGCCTGTCGGCCGCGGTGAATGGCTCGGACTCGGGGACGAACCTGAGCCAGACCCAGTGGAACCTGACCGGCCAGCTCGTCCTCAGTTGGCCCCTGTTCCAGGGCGGGATCACACGCGCCCAGGTCCGTGAGCAGGAAGCCACCCTGACCAGCCTCCAGGCGCAGCGGGACACGCTCCGGCAACAGGTCCGGCTCGAGGTGGAGCGCGCACAGCTCTCCGTCCACTCTTCCCGAGAGAGCTTGGCCGCCGCCGAGGAGGCCCTGGCCAATGCCCGCGAGCGCCTGCGCCTGGCCGAGGGCCGCTACACGGCAGGCGTGGGCAACATCATCGAGCTGGGAGACGCCCAGGTGCAGGCGACGAACGCCGCGTCACAGCGCGTCCAGGCCGAGTACCAGATCGCCACCGCCCGTACCGAGCTGGCCCGAGCCCTGGGCCGTCAACTCTGAGCGGCCCCCTCCGCAGCAGAAAAGCTCCTCGAGAGCTTCGTCGCACCGTCGTGAGGGAGGGAGCACTCATCATGAAGAACAGACTCTGCGTTGCACTCGTGGCCCTGGGCGTCTGCATCTCCGCCTGCAGTCCGGACACTTCGGACACGGACACGGACCCGGGTGGCAGCGATACGGAAGGTGATGCAGGGGCCGATGGTTCCACCGACGGCGGCGGCTCTGACGGAGGGACTTCGGACGGGAGCCGGCCCTTCAGCTTCTTCGTGACGAGCCTCGAGGCCATGCGTCAGCTCTCGGGCAGCCAGAATGGCTTCGGTGGGGACTTGCGCTTCGGTGAGGCCACGGGGCTCGAAGGTGCAGACAAGATCTGCCGGACCATCGCCGAGATGTCCGAGCCCGGCGCCGGGCAGCGGGAATGGCGCGCCTTCCTGAGCACCTCCACGGGCAGTGCGCTACGGCCTTCAGAGGGTAGCGCATCTGGAGTATGAGCCTGTTCCGCCCATGTCCGAGCCGTCCGCGCCCTCCCCTGCCAGTCCTACGCCCACGGTGGCCCCTGCGTTGCGGAGCCACCTGCCTCGGTGGCTGGCCGCCCTCGGCGGGCTGGGCTGGTTCCTGTGGCTCGGGGGCGCGGTGGCACTGCGGCCCACACGCCTTGACTGGTTGATGCGGGAAGACTGGGCCATGAACGCCGTGGGCTGGCTCTTCTTCCGCAATGCGCCCTGGACCTTCCCGCTCGGCTCGCTGCCCAACCACTTCTACCCGTACGGCACCTCGGTGGCGCTCACCGACAGCATCCCGTGGGCGGCCGTGCTGCTCAAGCCGCTCTCGGGACTCCTGCCGGTAGACTTCCAGTACATCGGTCCGTGGATGGGCCTGAGCTTCGCGCTGATGGGCTATTTCGGCGCGCGGTTGGTGGAGACCGTGTCGCCTCGCGCGATCCACCAGGTGCTGGGAGGTGTCCTGGTAGCGCTGGCGCCCGTGCTCGGCGCTCGCTTTGGCCACCCTGCCCTGTGCACACACTGGCTGCTGGTGGCGCTGCTGTGGCTCAACTTGCGCGCTGCTCCGGATGCGCGCACGGCCTGGCGCCTCCTCGCACTGTCGGCCTTCTTCAATGCCGTCAGCGCTGGGACCCACCCTTACTGGGTGGCCATGCTCTTCCCTCTCACGCTGGCACTGGGCGTGCGGCTGGCATTGAGCCGGGTGCTGAGCCCCATGCGGGTCGCGGTGACGATGGGCGCCATCGTGGTCATGAATGCCCTGCTCTTCTCCTCCTTCGGCTACTTCATCGGCACCGAGCTGGGCGCGGAGGGCTTCGGCGACTTCTCGTCGGACCTCGCCACGTTCATCAACCCCATGGGCTGGTCAAAGCTGCTGCCGACCCTGCCCGCCATGCCGCGCCAGGGCGAGGGCTACGGATTCCTGGGAGCGGGCGGGCTGCTGCTAGTAGCCCTGACTCTGGCCAGCGCAGCGCTGCACTTCCGCGAGGCGCGCACGCTCCCCTGGCGCCGCGTGGTACCGGCACTGGCCGTGGGACTGGGGCTCGCTGTGTACGCCCTGTCCTGGCGCGTGACGTGGCTGGGACAGCCCGTGGTGGAGCTGGTGAAGCTGTACGCGCCACTCTCGGGCCAGACGTCGGCGTTCCGAGCCTCTGGGCGCTTCATCTGGCCGCTGCACTACCTCTTGTTCTGTGGGGCCCTGGTGCTGCTGGTAAGGCTTTGGCGCGAGCGGCCCGCAGTGAGCGCCACGGTGCTGGGGCTCGTGCTCGCCCTCCAAGCGTACGACTGGCGCGCCGACCGAAGCCCGCTGCGCGTGCAGACGCGCTTCCACCGTCTGCGTGCCCCCGAGTGGGAAACCCTCAGAGGCACGTACCAGCACCTCTCGCTCTTCCCACCTCAGGTCCAGTGGGCGTGCCGCTACGAGGAGCCGCTGGTGAACGCGCTGGCCTACACGGCGTACCGGCTCAAGCTCACCTTCAACAGTGGCTATGCCGCACGCCCTCCCACCGCCTTGATCGAGGAGTGCCGCGCCGCTCTTCCCAAGGAAGGGATCGCCGCGGACACGGCGTACGTGGTGCTGCCGGAGCACCTCTCACCCTTTCTACAGGCCGGCGCGCGCTGTGGCGTCCTGGAGGGAATTCCGCTCTGCATCGCTGGCAGTCATCAGGATGCCTTCGCGCAGGCCTTGGACCGCTCACCTCTGCGAGGACCCTGACCTCAGGAGTGCTCCAGGACCACGCCCTCGATGACATCGGCCACATCGAGGCACCGGTCCGTGGCGCTCTCGAGCAGATCGTAGATCTCCTTCCACTTGATGACAGTGAGGTGGTCCACGCCGCTCTTGAAGAGCCGGCCCATGCCGGCGCGCAGTGTCTCGTCCGCCTGGGTCTCCAGCTGCTTGATGGCCTTGCAGCCAGCGAGGATCTGCTCCGGCTTCTTGATGAGCCGCAGCATCGACACCACCTCCTGGACCTTCTCCGCGCACAGCACCAGCAGCCGTGACAGCTCCGTGGCCTCCGGCAGCGTGGACTGGATCTCGTAATAGTGGAGCCGGGCTGCCGCCGCATTGGTGAAGTCCAGCACGTCGTCGATGCGCGACAGCAGCTTGTGGATCTGCGTCCGATCGAACGGGGTGATGAACTCCTTGTGCAGGCGGTTGAAGGCCTCGTGCGCCACGGAGTCCCCCTTGTGCTCCAGTTCCTTGAGGGCCTGCACCCGGGTGGACACATCGCGGTAGTCGCACATCAGCCCGTGCAGCAGCCGTGTCCCTTCCACCGTCACCGCGCACTGGCTATCGAAGTCGTTGAAGAACGCATCAGACTTGGGCATCAGCTTCTGGAGCATGCAACCTCCTGAGCGCCCTCTCGGAGGGCGCGGCAAGTGACACAGAACGGGGCCGCGTCTTCACCCTGGATCGATGGACGCGCGTTGGACTCCGGGGAGGCCTTTGCGCAGCCCCTGGAGCAGCTCGAGCCCATCGGACTGAGCGGGCACGAGGAGTTCAATGAGCACGGTGCCGGATGGGGACGACGGCTCCTGCTCGAGCGAGAGGAAGCGGGCTTCTGGATGCAGTGCCTTCAGGGCCGGCACGGCGGCGCCCACGTCCTCGAGCCCCAGCGACAGCTGCACCGTCTCCATGCGCCGCTTGCTGACCGCATCCAGCACCAGCAGCACTCCGCCGAAGAACACCGCCGCACAGGCCGCCACGGACGCGGCGCCCAGCCCGCACGCCATGCCCACGCCGATCATCACGAACATGGCCGCCGCATCCCGCGGGTCCTTGATGCCCGAGCGGAAGCGGATAAAGCCTCCCAGCCCCACCAGGCCAAAGGCCCGGGACATGCTGTCCCCGATGACCGTCGTCATCACCGCGCCCGCCACGGCGATCAGCACATGCGTGTGGGCGGTCTCCGGCACGATCGGCGGCGCGTTGGGCAGGATCTTGCGCCACGGCCGGTAGGCCAGGAACGCCCCTAGCACCAGGGCCATCGAGAAGCGCATCAACAACATAGAGGTGGTGAGCGCATGAGGCCCGACGTCGAGCCCCTGCCATACGTTCTCAAGCGGTGGCATGGAGGCCTCCCAAAGAGGTGTCGGGTGCGCCGCGGGCGGCCTGGCGCAGCAAAGCGAAGTCTTGAGGGTTGCTCGCCAGCAGCCGCTCGGCGAGCGCCCTGCCTCGTGGCGTCTGGAGCAGCGGGCCCAGGCTCCTCACGGTCGTGGCGGGCCACGTGTCCGCCAGCGCCGTGCGCAGTCCCCAGGCCGCGGAGCCTTCCATGCCAAAGATGGAGTCCAGCACCTCTTCACACTGCGCGCCGAAGGACTCGCGCAGCGCCCACGCCCGAGAGTGGTCCAGCCCATCGAGCGTGCTCAGCACGGCCCGAGGCGCGCGGGCCACGTGCTGCTCCCGGAGTTCCCAGGAGCGCGTGCTCGTGAGCCCCGCCAGCGAGCGGAGCACGGCATCCGGCGCGATGGCCCAGGCGCGCTCACGCCACCTCCAGGCCTGCTCGCCGTCGAGTCCTCGGATGGAGCGGCACCCCGTCCGGGCCACGTTCTCCAACCCCAGCGCCTCTTCCCCGCCCGCATCCGAGAGCCAGCGCAGGCGATCGGCCCACGCCCGCGGACTGTCGAGCCCCGCCAGGGAGGTGATCACGCCCTCCCACGAGGCGAAGTAGAGGTGCTCCCGCATGCGCCAGGCCTGCTCCGAGTCGAGCCCACTGAGCGAGACCGCGACCTCCCGGGGGTACAGCGCGATCAGCTTCTCCCGGAGCGCCCACGCCTCCGGCGCATCCGCGAATTCCTGAGAGAGGGACTCCAGCACCTGCCTCGGAGCGGTGTCCACGAGCTGCCGCCGGAGCTGCCACGAGGCCTCGTCCGAGCAACCGGCGAGGCTGTGCGCCACCAGCTCCGGGCATCGCTCCGCCATGCGCTTGCGGCGCTCCATCATGTCTGCCCCCTCCATCCCCAACAGGAAGTAGGCGGCCAGGGGCGGCTCCTCCGTCATCCAGGTATCGATGTGCTGGAGGAACCGCGCGCGTGCCTCCTCCACCGAGCGGACGGAGGACGGGGGCGGGCGGCCCGTGCGCGCCGAAGGAGCGGCGCCGGCGCGCGCCTGGAGGATCTCCTGGACCACCTGCTGAACGAGCTGATCGAGGGTCACTCCCGCGTTCTCGAGCAGGGTCCACCGCTCGGGAGCCTCGGCCGCCAGGGTGCGGTAGCCCGAGCGCAGCCTCACCTGCAGCCCGGCTCCCGCCAGCCCCTTCCGGGAGGGCGCGCCTACCTTCGGAACGAGGATCTTCGAAATACGGCGGCGGGCCCGCGCCAGCGCGGGATCCACGTCCATGAGGAAGACGCGGTCGGGGGTCAGGCCTCGCGCGGACGCCTCGACCACCGGCCGCACCACGCCCTCCGGCAGACCGCGCCCCCACCGCGCCAACACCTCGGCGGTATAGAGGAAGCGATCGGTGATGACGATCTCGTGCTCGGCCAGCGCCGGGCGCGTCACCTCTTCCAGGAGCTGAGCCTCGCGCGCGGCATAGAGCAGCAGCTCGGCGGTGGGCGTGAGCGCCAGGTGCGCAGGATCCCGCGTGAAGCGCCGCAGATCCTCTGAGACGGTCGACGCGAGCGTCCCGCCCTCGCGGACGTGACGGACCCGCAGCCCCGCGTGGCGCAGTTCCTGGGCCACCCGGTTGGAGAGGGTCGTCTTCCCGGACCCATCGATTCCCTCGAACACGATCAACATTAGAAGCCCACCTCCAGTTGAACCAGCAGGGCCCGCCGCGAAGCGAGGCTCTCTTCCAGGGCCTTGAGCACGGGAGGCACGCCCGCGCTGGCCTTGCGAACTTCGAACTGCGCTTGGATCCGCCACCGCTGCCACTGCCCGGCGTTGAGGCCCAGCGCGCCCTCCCACAGCAGGTCATCCGGGCTGTCGAGGTCCGGATCCATCGCCGAGAGCATCAAGAACGGTTCCACATACGGCAGGCCGCCTGCGGTTCCTCCCAGACGCCACGCGCTCACCGCACGGCCCAGGAGAATGTTCCCCGTGCCACCGATGAGGGCCGAGCGTCCCGTCATGGCCTCGGCCCAGGTGCGCAGCGCGCCCGTGCTCAGCGAGAGCGTGTGCCGAGCATCGACTCCGGCGATCCAGCTGCTCTCATCCCCGCCCGGGCTGGAGCCCTTGGGCTGATAGAGCGCGGACGCTCCCAGCTCCACGCTCTCGAGCTCATAGGAGCCTCGGATCGCCGGGATGAGGCCGAGCCCTCGCTCCAGCGCGACCTTGTTGTCCGGATCGCTCGTCTGCCACACCCCCGCCTGCACCTTGAGCTGCTGGGTGCACTGCGAGCACTTCCACTCCAGCTGCGCGCCCGCGCTCCGGCCCGTGAGGCCCAGCGCGTCGTTCAGCACGGCACGCAGCAGGCCCCGGCGGACGACCGGCAGCCGCGTGGCCGACTCCAGTTCCACCAGAGACAGGGGCACCTTGAAGCGGCCCGCCCGGGTGGAGAAGCCCTTGCCGATCTTCAGCCAGATGAACGCATCCTTGATCTCGCCCCGGACGTCGAACTCCACCACGGCGCGCAGGCGCTTCTTCCACCGGTAGGAGAGCTCGAGCCGCGCGGCGGGAATCGTGAGCTCACCGGCCCAGATGCCTCCCTGCGGATGTTCGAGCGTCTCGCGCACATCGACCCGGCCGCCCACCACCACCTCGCCGATCGCCGTGGGGAGCACGAGGCCGCCATCGCCCGCCACCGGGGGGATGGCGTCATCGGGGGTGTCCACGGTGGGGACAGGCTCCGGAGTCGCGGGAGCCGCAGGCTCCTGCTGCGGGGGAGCAGCGGTCTCGGAACGGGCCTGGGCGCCAGCGGCAGGGCCGAAGAACAGCAGCGCCGCGAGGAGCAGGCGGGGAACAGAGAGAGAGGCAGGCACGAGGAAACAGTCCTTGGAAGTGAGCTCAGCGTGCTTTGGAGAGAGGAAGAGGGAGCGCTCCGCCGAAGAGCGCGCGCATTCCCTCCTCGAACTTCGAGCCATGGGTCTCGCAGGCCATCAGCGGCACGAACGCCCGTTCGAGCCAGTACGGCAGGCGGGCCTGCCACTTCACCTCGAGCAGGGCCGACGGAGCCCGCTGGAGCAGGCGCGTGGGGGCCGCGGGCTCCCCCGGGGCCGGAGGCAGGGCAAAGGTGAGATCCTCGTCCAGGGTGATGCGGACCCGCTCGTCGGAGGTAACCCGGGTGACGCGCCGGTACCAAGCCGTCACCATCGGCTTGACCGGAGCCGGGGTGAGGCGCCGCACCAGCTCCGCCGCGACGCTCGCCTCGGGCAGAGGCGCGCCGGACAGCAGCGCCTCCGCCTCCACACCCGAGAGCGGGCAGCGGGACTTCATGCGCCGCTCCCCGCTCGTCACCTTCACCTCGAGGAACCGCTGGCCGGTCAGGACGGGAGGCTGCGCCAGATCCACCGCCCCGGCGTACTCCCGGAGCCGCAGGCGCTGCGCGGAGCCAGTGCCCCTCGAGGACAGCAGGGACAGCTCTTCCGTGTCGAAGTACGTCGTGCGCGTGAAGGCGTGCGGGTAGCCAAGCTCGTACCGCCGAGGCTCTGTGAAAGGCCCCACGGCGCTCAGGAAGGCTTCCACCACCGAGACGGATGGATGGAAACGCCGCTCATGATCCAACTCCGGTGAGTGGCACTCCATGGCAGAGATTCCTGACCAGGCCAGCGCGTTCATGGGGTGGTACCGAAGGTGGTCCGCACGGCCGCCTCACGCTGCTCGGCGAAGCTGAAGAGGCCCGCGGTTCCGGTGAGCGAGGTATTGAATTGATCCGCGCTGGTGTAGGTGAAGCCCTGCACCTCGGCGTTCTCTCCGGTGACCCAGGGCGCGATGAGGTCATGCGCCTGCTGCATGCGCTCCTTCATCGTGGCCGCGGCCAACGGGCCCTGAACGGACTCGCGCACGTACTGCTCGTAGCGCGGCTTGTAGACCGGGTCGTCCATCAGGTAGCGGATGAGGGGCCAGTCCTGAGTCACCTCGGAGAGCGTCAGCGAGAGCCCCTGGCGCGAGGTCATGGACAGGTTGTGATCCCAGGTGATCCAGTGCAGCCGGTTCCCATCCGTCGGGTCCGCGTAGAGGTAGTAGTTGTGCGGCATGGAACCGTAGCTGTCCCAGTTCATCAGCACCGTGTTGACGGCCAGCCACTGCAGGAAGCCATCCACGTCCAGCCTCGCCTCAAGCCCCGCGCGCCAGGCCGCCGCGTCACTGCGGTCGGCGTTCAGCGCGGCGATGGCGGCCTGCACGCTCTCCCAGCCCTGCTCGGCCGCATCCGACTGCGCCTCGAAGGAGGCCTCGTCGAAGGTGCCCCACCGGGCGCCCACACCGTCCGCCTCATAGAGCGCGCCATCGTGGTTGCCGAAGTGGCTGTCGAGCAGCGAGGACTGCGGATCCTCGGCGACGGTGTAGAGCCCGAAGTACTGGGCCCCCTCGCCGTGGTCCACATACACGGCCATGAAGCCAGTACGGGCTGCGGGCACCCCGGCGGCGAGGAACGTATCCGAGGCGACATGGTCCCGGATGTACGACACATCGCCCTGGTTGCTGGAGAGGGAGAGCTTGCTGAAGCCGTAGAAGTGCTGGCCCTCGATCTCGGGATGCTCGTCCTCGAACTTGTCGAAGTTGAGCCGGAAGGGCAGCTTGCTCACGCCCGAGCGCCAGCCGCTCGAGAGCGTGGAGTTGCCCTTGTAGCGGATGCCCACGTGCCACCACGTCTTG
Organism: Hyalangium minutum; assembly: GCF_000737315.1. GTDB lineage: Bacteria > Myxococcota > Myxococcia > Myxococcales > Myxococcaceae > Hyalangium > Hyalangium minutum. Next base: position 349,391 of record NZ_JMCB01000013.1, on the reverse strand, counting down.
CCGTTGAACATCACCGTCGAGGGCACATAGATGGGCGTGTTCGGGATGAGATCCACGCCGCCGCCCCCTCCTCCGGGAGCACCGCCGGGAGCGCCGCCGCCCCCCCCTGGTCCCCCCATCGGCCTGCACAGCAGGGTGGCCCCATCCGGGGTCTTTCCGCAGGTGGACGTGAACGTGGTGCCATTGAAGGTCGCGGTGCAGGCCTCGCCCTCTGCCTTGTCCTGGCAGGCCGCCGTCAGCTCCACGGGAGGCGCGCCACCTCCTCCGCCAGGCATGCCACCTCCTCCGCCAGGCAGGCCGCCCCCCGAGCCGAAGGCGCCGACCATGGCCGTCATGTCGTCCTGCATCGCCTGCCAGTCCGCGGCGGAGATGACGATGTCGAGCCGCTGAACTTGATCCGAGGGAAAGACAGTGCCGTAGGCGGGCTGGGCCTTCTTGCCGTGCGACTCCTCGGTCCAGCCTTCGGGCCGGCCGTCACCACAGGCGACGGTGAAGAACATGAGCGCGGCCAACAAGCGCAGTCGCGAAACTCCGTGCATACGGCTCTCCTCGGGGGTCAGATGTCCCGCTTCAGGACCGGCGCCCTGCCGGTGCTGATGCTTCGAGGCGACACCCTGCCAAGAGGCCGTGACACGATTGTTTCGTGAATGTGACGAAGTATTTCAGGACTAACCTGGAAGGCCCCAGGGGGTTTCAGACGCCCCCTTTCTGAACCTGGAGGCAGGCATGGCGAAGCGTGAGAAGGCAGCTCCCTCGACGGTGTCCTGGGTCGATTTGCAGACGCCGGATCCCGCCAAGGCGCGGAAGTTCTACGGCGAGCTGCTCGGGTGGACGTTCGTGGGCGGCGACGATCCGAACACTGGGTTCTATACGATGGCGCAGCTCGGGGGCCGCAACGTCGCGGGCCTGGCCAAGCTGCGCGAGGGCTCGCCGTTTCCTCCGATGTGGAGCCTCTACCTGGCCGTCGAGGACGCCGACGCCATCGCCCGCAAGATTACGGAGGCGGGCGGCAAAGTGGTGGTCCCTCCGATGGACGTGATGGAGGAAGGCCGGATGGCGTACTTCGCCGATCCGACCGGGGCGCACTTCGGTGTGTGGCAGGGCCGGAGGCACCAGGGTGCGCAGGTCATCGAAGAAACCGGCGCCATGGTCTGGCACGAGGTGTACACGCGCGACCTCGCCAAGGCCCACGCGTTCTACACGCAGGTGTTCGGGCTGGAGAAGAAGCGCCTGGATGCTCCCGGCATCGACTACTGGACGCTGCAGAAGGACGGGACGACGGTCTTCGGGTCGATGCAGATGACCGCGCAGTTCCCGCCCGAGGTGCCTTCGCACTGGAACGTCTACTTCGCCGTCACGGACGCAGACGCGACGGTGAAGAATGCGGAGGGGCTCGGCGGCCAGGTGATGGCGCCGCCGTTCGACACGCCCTATGGGCGCATGGCAGTGCTCGTGGATCCCACGGGAGCAGCCTTCTGCGTGATCCAGCCCATCTCCCCTGTGAGCGGCTGGTAATCGGCCTGGGCTGAGATCGCTGGCGAGCGTGGACGCCGCCCGCTGTGGACAAGAGCCGAGGCCAGAGCTCACCCCTTCTGGCCTCGGCTCCTCACCTACTTGAGCGAGTTACCCCTCCCAAGACATGAGCGCGGGCTTCAGAGCCAGGGAGCCCAATGTGTCACCTCGATGCCGCTCACCCCGTTGGAGTACGGGACCCATGGCTGTGTGACCTTCTCCATGGCGATGAAGGGCTCCCCTGACGCCCTGACGCGGAAGGCGCGCGGCGGTCCCGAGTCCGGGATGAACCAGGAGCTGAGCGTGGTCCATGCCCCCGTCGAAGCATCCCGCACCTTGATGAAGTCGGTGCTCCAATGGCTGTAGGGAGAGCTCCGATAATCCGAGAAAGAAGAACGGTAGGCGACGTACGCATTGCCGACGCCATCCAATTCCAGCACAGGCCAATTACCTTGCTCCCACAGGTCGGGGTCTCCCGCCACATCACCGTTCAGCTTCCCGCCCAGGTCGTCCCACGAGGTGCCATTCCATCGGAACAAGAAGACCCAGGTCTCGTCCTCGTTCGCCATGGACTCACTGAATGCGACGAGCGGCCGCCCCGAACCGTCAATCTTCAGGGAGGGTGAGGAACCGCCAGTCCCCACCTCCGTGAGCGCATTGATGCCGTCCGAGCCGACGGCTTGCCACGCCGTCCCAGTCCAGCCCGCTACGAAGATCCTCCATTCCACGCCGTTAAAGGCGGACCAAGCCACGCGTGGCTCATCGTCGCCACCCATCTCGAGCGAAGGAGCCTCGAAGGCATCCCCCATGGAGAGCACGGCCCCTCCCACGCTGCTCCAGGAACCGTTGTTCCAGCGGCTGACGTGAATGGTCCCGTTGTAATACTGGCCATTGGGAGACTCTCGCCAAGCGACCACGGGATCGCCCGAGGCATCGAGCTTCAGCGACGGGTTGAACGCATAGCCGGAGGAGGTCACTCTGAGCCCTCCCCCGTACGGCGTCCATTGGCTTCCGGTCCACGCCCAGACATGGACCTGGGCACCCGTGCCATTGGACTCGGACCATGCCACCACGGGATGGCCCTGAGCATTCAGCACCAACTGAGGAGTCTCCGCGTGCGTACCACTCCCCGTGCTCGCGCTCAGGGGATCTCCTATCGGCTGCCAGATTCCGCCCACCAGGCGCCGCACATGAATGGCACGAGCCTCGCCTTCAGCCTCGGACCAAGCGACCACGGGCAGGCCAGAAGCATCCACCTGGAGAGAGGGAGCCGAGCCTGAGGTCACTCCCGTCGACGCACTCAGGGGCGCGGAGTACGGGGTCCACTCCCGCGCGCAGTCGCTCTCGAGCGCCCCCTTGTCCGGAGCACTCGCGCAGTCCTGGCCGGAGTTGCCAGCATCCACCAGCGCGGTGTTCCGCGCGAGCGTTCCGGATTGCGTGAAGTAGCCGTTGGAATCAGGCAGAGCGACGAAGAGGGTGGAGTTAGCAGGCGTCTCCTGGCTGTTGGGCGCCAGATCGAGACTGGATGACGTGCGGAACGTCGCCAGGCTCTGCTGAGTGCAAGAGCCCGAGGGCGGGCAGTAGCGATAGAGCAAGGAAGTCCCATCTCCCTTGTGGAAGAGGTTGTACTCGCTCACCAACCCCGACAGGGAACTGGACCGGTCGTAGTCCAGGTATCCGCCATGCTCGTGGCCATAGCGGGCCGGAACGTAGCTCGGGGGAAGCGGATACGTCGAAGGGAACTGCGTCTCATCGATGTAGTTGAGCCCGCTCACGTCCGAGATGATGTTGTTCCAGACACGCACCGTCTCCGTATCCGCGAGGATGGAGCGGATTTTGATACCGGAATGAAGCAGGTTATCCAGCGTGTTGTGGTAGATCTCGGCGCGCTGGGCGCGATTGACCTTGATGCCGTCACCGCAGTTCACCTTCCACTCGTACCCTGTCCTCCCGCCCGGAGCATCCCCTGCCGCCCAGCGCGAGTAGTTTTGGTTCATCCGGTAGATGGAGTTGCGGCGGATGATGATGTCCTGCACCGCTCCCAGCTGGTCGCTTCCCAGCTCAACGCCAATGCCGCTGTCGTGGATGCGAGCCCCCTCGACGAGGACCTTGGATGCGTTGAAGTGCACGATCACCGCGGAACCGCCACAGCGCCCGCCATTGCGTCCTGAATGATCATACCCGTAGAACTGATTGCTCCCCGTAATCGACACACGAAGGCACGACTTGATATCGACGGCGTTCTCGAGATTGTCGTGGAAGAGGTTGTCGCGGATGGTCACATCGCGTGAATTCATCTCCGGGTAGTATGTCCCACCTGGGGCTTCCCCTCCCTGACACTGAACACCATCACCGGAGTTGGCATAGGCCGTATTCCGCTCGATAAGGACTCGCTCCGTGGGGGTGATGCTGCTCACGATGATCGCATTGGAGGCGTCCCGCAGGAACCATGACTCCATATCCACGCCGCTGGAGTCATAGCGAAGGTCCGAATCCACCCCCTGGAAATCCTGGTTGTGATGCAGCACGTTGTTGCGAATCACCACGTCCTTCGAGCCACGCACCAGCACAGCGGATTGCCGGCAGTGATGGACCTCGGAGTCCAGCAAGGCCAGGTGGTCTCCTCTCAGCGGGACAACGCCGCTGACACGCTGGTCCATACAATCAATGTCCACGCCTTTGATGATCCAGTAGGAGGTCTCCAGGTTGAAGATGGACCTGAAGCGGCCATCGACAAATTTGGGCACAATCCGTGGCATCTTGCCCATGGCATCTGGCACCCCGATGATGAACTTGGGGGTTGCCGACGAGCCCGCCTGCTGCAGCGGTATATAGAGATACTCCTCGTATGGGGTCTCCGAGGGATAGACGCGTATCTCCCCGCCAGGCTGGACCAGAGGAATGGCCAGATCGATTCGGGGTTTGGCGGTTTGCCGGGTCATACCGTTGTTGGACTCCTGGCAGACATCCTGGGGGCCCGGGCAGCCCGTCTTGGCGACATAGACAGTGCTCGTAACGGGCGCATTGATGAACGCCGTGTCCGCTGGCAGCGTGCCAGGGTCGGCAATGGTCACCAGAGAATAGGATTGATTGACTGGCGCAGACGATGGAGTGCGTTCTGAATCCATGCAACCCCAGAGCATCACCACACCAGCCACAGCCAAGATGATGTGAGCTCTCGAGGGTAAACGACAGGACCTGCGCTCATGAGGTGATAAGGCACTGCGCATGCGGTTGATTCCTCCACAGATGGGGGTCACTGCCGCCCCTGAGTCGCAGAGAGAGGCATTGAGCTCAACACAACAACTCCTGACCCGTTCTGTGGAGGACAAGAGTAGGCGGCCGCTCCATCATTCCAGGACTTGGAACGTTCCCCGCTTCCCAATGCGGGTGGAAACGATACTCCAACGTGCCGTGAACTGAGATCAGCAGGGAGTTGAATCCTTACACGTACCCAGGGCCTGGAGGGAGTTCAGTGCCCGGTGAGAGTGGAAGTAGGCTCTTGCACGCCATGCACTCCGTTTTCATTTTGGCTTTGCAAGGTTGCTTTACCCTTGCAAGGAGAAACCAATGAAGGGTCTTGCGATTCGATGGGGACTGTCCATGGGAGTTCTGCTCGCGGCTGTTCCAGCCTCTGCGGCAAGCTGGGTTGCCTGCGGCAACCTCTCTCAAATCAACGCGAACTGTCAGCTTCCGGGCTACCCAAGCACTCACTACGAATATGGTATGCAATACAACACCACCGAGCCCCAGCTCGTGACCTGCTCGTACTGGAACACCGGTATGCGAATCTACAACAGGCTCCCCTTTGTCGTTGAAGGCGACAATCCCCAGCTTGGAGTGCGCTGGGGGGGATTCATGTTCTACACTGGAACCCTCGCTCCAGATGATGACACCTGCCCCAGTGGAGAATGGCGCCACCAGTACTGGCGGCTGGACGCGAACAACGTCGTCTTATCAAACCTCTTTAGCAATGGTTGCTTCGGCACTACTCTCCCCATTTTCTGTCGCGCTCGCTAGGACCGAACTCGCTGGCTGGCTGTTCGGAAATGTCGGGGGTTTTGAACGCAAAAAGTCCCGACATCTCCGAACAGTCATGCTCGTAGGGCGGCAACACACGTCTACCTCATCCGCACCCCGAAGGCTCGCAGCAGCAGTTCGGCTTGGCACAGCCGATGCTGATCTTCCGCCCTCCCTTCCGGTAGGCGTTGCCGATCTCCGATACCGCCCGTTCCCTTCAACAGCACCCCGATTCCTATGCGCTCCGCCGTCGTGTCCCGCCAGTCCACAATCCTGCGGCGAGGGTTTGGCATTGTGGACTCCTTTTCCTACAGCGGGACGGACTCCACCTGCTTCCAGGCTTTGGCACGCCAAGTGCTCCTGGTCTCTGGCGGGAAATCCATCCCGCAGACCAGGAAGCTCTTCATGAAGTCTCTCAAAAACATGCCGTCCCTGCTGAGCGCCGTCGTCCTTGCCCTCGGCGTGTCCACCGCCGCGCAGGCCCAGACGGCCCAGCGCTCGTTCGTCCACCGCACCACGGTTGCGAACAAGAGCGGCCACATCACCTTCGTCAGCCGCCCGAGCGTGTTGAATGATCCGAACGCCGTCATCCGGGTGACGCACAACTGGAACCCGCCGGGGCTGCCGGGCGTGTACCTCAACTGCATCGTCGGCGTGTACTACGCGAGCGGCTTCTGGGGCATTTTCAACCAGGACACCACCTGCCAGATGCCGCTGGATGCGTCCTTCAACGTGGCGGTGGGCGAGGGATTCGTGCACTCCGTCACGGCGGCCAACACCATCGGCCACATCACGTACATCAACAACCCGCTGTCCAACGGCAACCCCAATGCCATCGTGACGGCGACGCACCACTGGAAGGGCACCTACAACAAGAGCGACATCGGCGTGTGGTACGACAGCTCGCGGGCGAAGTGGGCCATCTTCAACGAAAACACCACCGTCGCGATGAGCTCGGGCATGGCCTTCAGCGTCAACATCTCGACGGCCAGCCGCTTCTCCTTCACCGCCGTGGTGCCGAGCAGCACCACGGGCCACACGGCCGTCATCGACCACCCGCTGCTCAACGGCAACCCTAGCGCGATGATCATCATCACGAAGAACTGGTCGGCCGCGGCCATCTACAACAACAGCCCCGCCAGCGTGTACTACGACGGGACGAAGTGGCGCGTGTACTTCGATGACTTCAAGCCCATCGCCGGCATGGCCTTCAACGTGGAGATCCTCTGATCCGACGGTCGTCTCTGGGTCACCGTGTGGAGATAGGGCGCCAAGCTCTGCTGCGCACGCTGCCTGCCCAGCCGCTTCATGGCCTCGATGCTCCGGCGGCCAACCCGGAGCACGTCTCGCTGGCCGCTCGCGTCCACGAGCTGCTGGACCGGGCCAGGCTGATGCGGCCATTGCCGCCCTGCCCGACAGGGGTGACTGCCCACCCAGACGGCAGGCAGCAGGGCGTGGGCTTGTGGGCAGCCCTGAATGGATATTGCTTGTGATGGCCAGATTACGCCTGGGTGAAGGGACACCATGGCGAGACACACTTATGACAAGGAGATCACTGCACTTCTGGTGGTCGATCCGTATAACGACTTCATTTCCGAGGGAGGCAAGGCATGGGAACGCATTCGAGCTGTTGCCGAAGCGAATGACTGCGTTCCTCATATGCTGCAGGTCCTGAATGCCGTACGGAAGGCGAAGCTACGGGTCTTCTATGCGCTGCATCATCGATACCGTCCGGGCGACTACGAGACCTGGAAGTACATTGCGCCCGTTCAGAAGGCCGCATGGGTGCGAAGAACCTTCGAATACGGCACATGGGGTGGCGAGCTCCGTCCCGGGTTCGAGCCTCAGCCAGGCGAGATTGTCGCTACGGAGCATTGGTGTTCCAGTGGCTTCGCCAACACAGATTTGGATTTGCAGCTCAAGAGGCACGGCATCCATCAGCTCATCGTCATGGGACTCATCGCACATACCTGCATCGAAGCGACCGTGCGGTTTGCAGCAGAGCTCGGCTACGACGTCACAATGGTCAGAGACGCGACGGCGGATTACTCGGATGAGGCGATGCACGCCGCTCTCAACGTCAATCTCCCGAACTACGCCAGTGCCATTGTTACCACTCAAGAGCTTGTCGACCTGATCTCTTCTGCCCAAACCGAAACGAGTGCGCAGTCGCAGTAGTTTTACGCGATGAGACCCAGCCCGCCAATGAGGCGCCGTGCCAAGCCGTGAAGCCCATGGCGGGGGCTCCGCTCCATGGGTTGTCCACGTCTCGGAAGCCCGGATGGGCGGACGTGAGCGGAGGCTTGCGGCGCGAGCCTCCAGATGGTGCGTAACACAGGCTGGGGCTTCGTCTTACGGGTTTCCCCTCGTGTACAGGCTCGCCCGACTCGACTAGCAGGCGCTCAGCTTCACGCTTGGAGCTGATGCACCTTCTGGAGTCACCATGAACCGCCTGAGTATTCCCGTCCTCTTTCTGTCCCTCTTCCTCGCACAGAGCGCTGCAGCGCAGAGCGAGGAAGGGCCCTTCCTGAGCCGCCAGCACCTCGTCAACTACTGGAGCGCGAATGCTTCGGGTGGCTATGCCATCCATGTGTTCCTCAACATGTACAAGGTGTACGACCACTTCGGCTTCGGTCCCGCGCTCGGCAAGGTGTACTACCAGTGCTCGGATGGACTGATCCGCAAGAACTGCAACTCGTTCCAGGGACCGTTCACCTGGAGCAGCGATGCCGTGGGCTTCGTGAACAGTCTCGTGGGCGCTCCCAACGGTACCCCCATCGTGCTGGACGGGGCCTACCTCCAGCAGGGGGGTTGGCCATACGCCGGGTACTTCACGTACAAGACTTGCTACGGCCAGAGCTACAACGGGAACCTGCTCACCTACGTGGTGCTGGTCGACGGTTATGCTTATGGCACTGCCTACAGTGGGATCTCCTGCCTACCAGCGCCGTGAAGCTGACTTGAGGTGTGGCTTCGGAACCCCTGCTCCCCGTGTCGGTTGGGAGCAGGGGCCTCCCGTCTCCCTATCGCCCGATGCGCCCGTTCCCTGACAGCTCGCTACGGGCCATACAGCTCAGCAGTCGTGAGGACTTCGCCCCCCTCGGTCATGCCGCCCGCCACCAGCACTCGCCCCGAGGGCAGCAGCGCCTGCGAGTGGTACCTGCGCGCCGAGAGCATGGTCCCGGGACTGCCGCTCCAGGTCCGTGTGACCGGATCATAGATCTCCGCGGCCGCGCTCACCACCCCGCCCCCGGTCACCAGCACCTTGCCGGAGGGCAGCCGCACCGCCGCTCTCAGATCGAATTCCAGGCGCATCCTGCCCACAGCGGTCCAAGTGCCAGCGGCCGAGTCGTACTCCTGCGCGGAACCATCCCTCCCCGTGACGAGGACCTTGCCAGAGAGCAGCAGCGTCGCGGTGCTGCCCGAGGGTGGAAAGGCGATCGGGGGGCTTGCGGGCGTCCAGGTACCAGTGCCTGGGTCGTAAAGCTCGGCGGTGGCCGTGGGTGGGTCCTCGCTCGGATTGCCTCCCACGGCCAGGACGCGTCCAGAGGGCAACAACGTCGCGGTGTGTCCCGTGCGCGTCGAGCTCATGCTGCCCGTGGGCGTCCAGCTGTTCGTCGCCGGGTCATACAGCTCCGCAGCCGCCAGGTCGTTGCCACCCGCGACGAGGACCTTGCCCGAGGGTAAGAGCGTGGCGGTGTGCCCATAACGAACCTCACTCATGCCACCCGCGGAAAGCCACGAGCCGGTGGCGGGTTCGTATAGCTCGGCCGTCGCGTCCTCAGAGCCGCCGGCAACGAGCACCCGGCCCGAGGGCAAGAGTGTGGCGGTGTGCAGCACGCGCTCGCGGATCATGTTGCCGGTGGGAGCCCAGGAGCCCGTGGCAGCGTCGTACAGTTCCGCAGAGGAGATCGGGGGCCACCCGGAGGCGGGGGTTATCCCCCCCGAGACGAGCACCTGGCCCGAGGGCAACACGGTCGCCGGGCTCAGGAAGCGGGCCAGGCCCATGCTCTGAGTGGGGGCCCACGCGCCCAGGGTGGGCTCGTAGAGCTCGGCGAAACGGGCGTCACTGCCCCCCACGGTCAGCACTCTCCCCGAAGGCAACACGAGCGCCGTGTGCTCCATCCGGGAGATGACCATGCTGCCCGTACGAGTCCACGTGCCGGAAGCTGGGTCATACAGCTCCGCCATGCTCGTGCCATAGCTCAATGAGCCCAGGCTCCCCCCTGTCACCAGCACCTTGCCGGAGGGCAAGAGGGCCGCGGCATGCCACGTGCGCTCCACGGCCATGGGCGGAGCCGCTGCCCAGGAGCTGGTCGCCTCATCGTAGAGCTCCGCGACCTGAGTCATCCCTCCCGTGACAAACACCTGTCCGGAGGGAAGCAGGGTCGCGGTATGCCGCAGCCCGTGCGAGAAAATCGGAGCACTGGTGGGCGTCCAGGAATCCGTCGCGGGGTCGTACAGCTCGGCGGTGGTGCTCTCGGCTCCCCCGACGACCAGCACCTTGCCGGAAGGCAACAGCGTGGCGCTATGCAAGACCCGGCGAGCCACCAGCGTGCCCGCGGAAGTCCAAGTGCCCGTCACCGGGTCGTAGAGCTCCGCAGTGCCCCGGGCGTCCGCGTCAATGCCCCCCACCACCAGGACCTTGCCGGAAAGGAGCCGTGTCGCGGTGGAATAGTCCCTCAGCTTCTGCGGGCTCCCCGTGGGAGCCCACGTGCCCGTGGCCGGGTCGTACAGTTCGGCGGCAGCAGCATCCTTCCTCACCACGAGCACCTTGCCCGTGGCCAGCACCGTCGCTGAGTGGGCGATGTGGCCCGCGTCCATGTTGGCCGTCAAGGACCAGGTCTCCGTGGCCGGGTCATACAGCTCGGCGGAAGCTCCGGTCCTGTGCAAGGCGAGCACCCGGCCCGAGGGCAACAGCGCCACCACTCGGTGGTCACCCTCCACCAAGGCTCTCGTGGGACGGAAGCCGCCCAGCCCCGGGGTGCAGGCCGAGCCGCCCGTCAACGCAAAGGTCGTGGAGGTGGACAGGCCCGCGGCGTTCACCACCGTGGCGGTGATGGACAGCGGAGTGCTGGCGGGCACGCACGCGGGCGGGGTCCACTGCACCTCGCTCCGTACCGGCTCGCTCGAAGGAGTTCCCAGCGCCCCAGCGGACGCCGCCCAGGTGAAGGTGAGAGCGCTGGACTGGGGATCACTCGCCGCCACGCGCAATGTCACAGGCCCGCTCGTGGGCACGGTTTGCGAGGACTGATAGGTGCTGACGATACGCGGAGGGAGGTGCACGGCCAGCGGGGGACCGACACAGATGCGCAAGGTGCCCGTCGTCTGTCCTCCGTGCGCGTCCGTCACCGTCACCGTGAGCGGGCAGTCACCGCAGGTGCTCTGCGAAGAGCGGCTGCTCGGGGTGAACTGAGCGGTGGCGGAAGAGGCTCCCGACCAGGTCCCCGCGCAGGCCGCGGTCCATTGATAGCCCAGCGCGTCGCCATCTCCATCCGAGGCAGTGGCCACCACCCTCGTCGTCTCTCCCACGTCCACCCGCGAAGGCGACGCGGTGATCAGGGAGACAACGGGGGTGCTGTTGAAGGTGATCTGGACGGCCGCAGCGCCGCCAGCAGACTGCACCTGGATGGTGAAGCTGAGCGTCGCTACCGCTCCATGAGCGTCCGCCACCGTCAGGGTCAGCATGACCGGCCCTGACTCGGTGGGGGCCCACCACGTCGTCGAAGGCGAAGCGGGAGCGTAGAAACCTCCCGCCGTGCTGCTCCAGGCATACGAGAGCGTGTCGCCCGGATCCGCATCGTGCGCGGTGGCCTCGAGCGAGAGGAAGCCCCCAGGCGCGACGGTCCCCGCCGCAGCGACGAGCGAGTCGATGATGGGCACGGCATTGTCGAAGGGCGGAGGGGTGTCCACGGCCTGAAGCGAGAGGGCCACCACCGTGGTCTGCCCGGCGGTGATGGTCACGCCGCTGGCCTGGCCCGCGAAGCGCAGCGTACCCGCCGTATCGAAGGCCTCGGCGGAGAAGGTGCGGTTGGAGCCCGAGGGGAGGTTGCCGAGAGTGCCGCTCCAGATACCATCTGTCCTCGTGAGCGTCTCGGTGCGCGAGGCCATGTCCGGCGCGGTGACCGTTACCTCCACGCGCGTGATGTTGACGGCAATAACGGATTGCTGAAGCGAGCCGAAGAGCTGCGCTGAGCCCGTGGCCTCCTGGCGCGTGCAGTCCGTGAGCGCAAACAGACAGGCCAGCGCGGTGAGCCACCGGGCCCATTCATGGTTCTTCGAGTGCAAGAGAAAACCCCCTCCATGTCTTGCATAGACAAGACAAGAAATGATGGGGCAGCTTAAGGGCATATCCGCGCGACGCCAGATTCAGCAACGTGTTTCAAAAATGCCTCACTTTCTGGACAGCCCACGGATCCGTCGTAGCAGGATTCCCATGTCTCGCTTGAATTACTGAGGCAAGAGGACGATAAACGAGCCGGGGCGGCTCGATTCGCCCTGCGCGTAAACAGCGGAGAAGGCCAGATGCCTCACTCACAGCATCCACTCGAAGTTCGACACATCAGCGTCTCGATCGACCGCCCACCCACAGAGGTCTACCGCTTTGCATCGGAGCATCGGCGAGCCTTTATGGCGTTGACGAGCGCTTGCGCCGTGAACCGCCGCGCAGCGGCAACACCGGCTCGGCCAGCGCTGCCACGGCATCCACGAAGACCCGGACCTTTGCCGGAAGATTCAGCCGGCTCGGGTAGACGACGTGGATGGCCCGCATCATCGCGGGCTTGGGGCCAAAGAGGATCTTCAGCTGTCCGTCACGGACTGCGTCTCGGCAGAGGATGGCCGGGACGCGCGCAATGCCGACCCCAGCGATCGCCGCCTCGCACGCGAGCTCGAGGTCATTCACGATCAGGACCGGATCGATTCGAGACTTCACCCCCTGCGCCTCCCACGTCTCGAAGGCACCGAAGCCAATGCAGCGCGCGGAGCGGAGCTCCTGGGCGCTCGGCGTGCCGTACTTCGACAGAAAACGGGGACTCGCTACGTAATGGACCGGACTCTCGCCGAGCTTTCTCGCCACGAGCGACGAGTCGTCGAGCGGCCCGATGTGAATCGCGACATCCAGCCCCTCTTCGATGACGTGGATACGGCGGTCTGCCAGCACCAGCTCCACCTGCGCCTGGGGATAGCGGGCGAGGTACTCCGAAATCACGGGTGTCAGGTAGCGCCGCCCGTAGAGCCTCGGCGCGGAGACCCGCAGCAGGCCGACGGGCTCCGCCTGCCGCTGCTGCACTTCACTGTTCGCCTCGTCGATCTGCGCGGCGATGGCGGAGCAGCGCTCGTAGTACGTCGCTCCAGCCCCGGTGACCCGCAGACGCCGCGTCGTTCGCTCCAGAAGCCGCACCCCGAGCCGCTCCTCCAGCTTGCTGATGCGCTCGCTGATGGTCTGCTTGGTGATGCCGAGCTGGCGCGCGGCCCGGGTGAAGCTCTCCGCACGAACGACCGCGGCGAAGAGAATCATGTCTGCGGGTGAAATCATGACCGTCAAGTTTAGCCTGACAATGAGTTCGCATGGGGCCGCATTGTCTGGGGCCCCTCGGCAGTCGCATGTTGTCGCCTCCCGCCACCCTCAGGAGCGCCCACATGAAGCTCTACTCTGCCCCTCGAACCCGAGCGATCCGTGCCCGATGGCTGCTGGAGGAACTCGAAGTGCCCTACGAGCTGGTCAGGCTCGATCTCGCTCGACAGGAGAACACCACCCCCGAGTACCTGGCGGTTCATCCGCTGGGCGAAGTCCCCGCCCTGGTGGATGGGCAAGTCACGCTGCTGGAGTCCCTGGCCATCTGCCTCTATCTGGCCGACCGGTTCCCGGAGAAGCACTTGGCGCCGCCGACGAGCTCTCCGGAGCGCGGCCCTTATTACCACTGGATGGTCTTCGCCGAGATGAGCCTCGATCCCGCGGTGATGGTGTTCTACAAGCACGCGCAGTTGCCCGAGGAGCAGAAGGCCCGCGCGCACGCGAATGAAGAGCTCGCGAAGCACAGGACGCGCCTCACGGCCGTGCTCGACGTCATCAACGGGGGCCTCGACGGCCGTGAGTTCCTCGTGGGAGGGGCATTCACCGCCGCCGATGTGGTGATGGCGTCCATCCTCCACCTGGCAAACACGCTGAAGCTGCTCGACGGGCATCCGCAGCTGGTGGAATACGTCAAGCGGCATACGCAACGTTCGGCTGTGCGGAAGGCCGTCTCGGGGTGAAGCGCGCTCGACAGTCCAGAGCCAACGCAATCCGCCAACGAACGTTCCTCCGGCGAATCGGGCGGACGCACAGCCTTTCCCGGCTACAGTTCCGAGAAGGAGGCGCTCATGCTCCAGCCCGCCCTTTTTCTTTCGCTGTCGTTCGTGCTCCTGTTCGCGTCGGGGTGGGCCGGCTCGTTGCTGCGTGAACGAAAGCAAGACTTCATTCCCGCGAGGCACAAGGAGCACTTCAACTCCCTGGAGACCTCCGTGCTCGGCATGCTGGCGCTGCTGCTCGGCTTCACCTTCTCCATGGCGGTATCGCGGCACGATGGCAGGCGGAAGCTCGTCGTGGACGAGGCCAATGCCATTGGCACCACGTGGCTGCGAACATCGATTCTGCCAGAGCCGCAACGGGCGGGGACGCGGACGCTGCTTCGACGCTATGTGGATGTCCGCATGCGCTTTGGCTCTTCGAGCCCGGGGCAGCCTGAGTATGGCGAGGTGTTGCAGCAGACCGCCGCGCTGCAGCAGGAATTGTGGCAGAGCGCGACCGAAGCCATGGATTCGAGGAGAGACGCGCTGATGGCGAGCTACATCGCCTCGCTGAACGAGGCGATCGACGTGAGCGAGGAACGCACGGCGGCCTTGGAGAACCGCATCCCTCATGAGGCGTGGGGGATGCTGGGCTTCTTCTCGCTCGCCGCGACGTTCATCGTGGGACTGGCCATGCCTTCACGGTCCACACAGATGCTGCTCATTCTCCCAGCGGTCATCAGCTGCGCGCTGACCCTGGTCCTGGACCTGGATGCGCCCCGCCGTGGCCTGATTCGTGTGGACCAGAGCAGCATGCAACGCATCCAGCACACGCTCCAAGGCCCCTGACCCTGCCCAGGCCACCGGCTGGCGGGAATAAGGCTGCAGGGCGACTGCGGATTCCGCAGGAAGAAGTGCGGATTCCGCAGCGGTGCAGCAGTCCCGCCCGGAGCGTCCGCGTTCCATTGGAACGCAGCGGCGTTCCGGCCCAACGCAGTTCCTCCGCTTTACGCGTGTCCCCTGCCCTCGTCCCAGAGCGAGCCGCCAGATGCCCGACCTGCCCGGGCAGCACAGGCGTGCTCGAGGCCATGCTCGGCGAAGGCAAGCCGCTCACCTTGTACGGAGCAATCCGCCTCCCCAAGGAGACCGACCGGACGCTGCCGCTCTCCTTGTGGCAGCGCCCGTGGGAACGCCAGGACGCGCCCGGCATCCACCTGCGCGCGCCGCTCGGCATCGACTTCAACGCGGGGGGACAGCTGCTCTTCACCCAGGCGGCGCTGCGCATCTACAGCCCTCCGTCCACGGATTGGCAGGCGCAGAACGGCACGTTCACGCCGATGAACGGCTATGTGGGCCGGCTGTCCATCCCCAGCGCGAACATCGAGGTCGATCTGTCGGCGGACCTCGAGTGGGGCGTCCCGCGCGCGTTCCTCTACGCCCGGTGCGAGGGCGTGACGCTGGGCAAGCTCACCCAGCTCGCGGACCTCGCGGGTACCAGCGCGATCTCGTCGGTGCTGCCCGAGCCGCTGCGCGCCGCCGCCGACGCGCTCGACCGGCTTGAGTTGATGGATGTGTCGCTCAACCTCCGCATGAAGAACCTGACGCCCACCGTCGAGGGGCTCACCTTTACCGTCGGCATGCCGGGCCTCGTGTGGAAGGTCTGGGAAGACCAGATCGTGGTCCGCAATATCGCCTGCCGCTTCGAGGTTCGTGGCACGGCGCCGCAGTCGTCGCTCGCTGTCACGCTCATGGGCACGATCGAGATCGAAGGCGTCCCCATCTCGGTGATGGCACGCAGCGCCGGTGGCTTCTCGCTGTACGCGAAGCTGGAGGGGGAGCAGACGATCCCGCTCGAGAAGCTCATGAAGACGTACGCGCCGGGCGTGCCACCGCCGAGCGACCTCACCGTCAAGACGCTCACACCAGCAAGGTCTTCAAGGACGTCTACGGCAAGAGAGAGAAGGAGGCCAAGGAGCTGGCCAACAGCGTGCGCAAGGGCGTGAGCCAGGACACCAAGACCGTGGAGAGGACGGCCAAGAGCGTCACCAAGAGCACCACCAAGGCCATCAAGAAGATGAAGTTCTGGTGAGCGGGGACTGGGGCGCCGGGGCACCGCCTCCGGCGCTCCATCCAGGGCGTTAGTTGCCTCCTCGCAGGCCCATGGTAGGTGTCATGACCCCAGATTTCGCAGATGCCCGTTGCCTCTGGGGAGGGGATACATCATGGGAATCGTCAGGGACGGCAAACGCAAGCGCACACCCCCCGGGTCCAAACGCAAACGGCTCATCGGGCACAAACGCAAACTGGCCCGCTGGCTCCCACACAAAGCCCCCCCCTTCTTCAAATTCAAACCCGACCCCGGGAGTAGGGCTGAATGGCTGAAAAAGCTTCGCCCCCCCGCCAGCCTCACCCAGAGGGGCCAGGCGACTGCGCTCGGCATCTCGGTGGTCAAAGAGAAGTTGAGGGTCCTCAACGCAGACCTGGCGGATCAACTGCTCGCGCAATCCCCTCCCTTCGGGTTTGGCACCCTGTCGGCTCCTCTGAACCGGGACGCCGAGCTGCGGGATTGCCTGTACGAACTGCGAGAGATGATCACCACGCTGCAATTTCATCTAGGCCTTGACGACAAAGCGAAGCTGCCCAACTTCAGGCCAACGTTCGTCCAGCCGGAGCCCTCTGACAAGGATGAGCAAGACGAAGATGAGCAAGACGAAGATGAGTACTATGATCTGCTGGGCAAGGACAACGAAGTGGTCGGCACGATCGCGCTCGTCGGCCTCGTCAATCGGTTCTCCAGCGGCGTTTTCAGCGACCATCATGGGCTGATTCTCAACGCGCAGATAGAGGGCCTCCCTGACCTCAACATCTACTATCACTCTCTTGATGCCACGCATAACTTCTCGGGCGGGACCGTCATTCGATCAAACGGAGGCATGCTGCCCTTTACGAGCCCGAACAGCCACGACACTTCCCTGCGAGGTGCGGTGGGTTTTTCACAACAACTGTTCAAGCTGATGCTCACACACGATATCAACGTCATTATCCTCGCCGAGGTCGGTCAGGAAGGAGCCAAAGAACTGCTCAAGGGGAGTAAGGCCTTCACCTGGCCACTCCTGAGCAAGAAGGGCACACAGGCGTCCAATTCCATCACCATGGCCTACCTTCCTTCTCTCAGCCCAGACTATTCATTCTCGGTTGAATCCCCCTCGATAGGCAACGCCGCGCAGATTGTCTTTGGGAAAGGCACCGATTCGGAGGGCAAGCTGTTGGGTTGCCACATCTTGAACAGCATGGCCGATAACTCAAAGGTAGGCACATTCATGAAGAAGAGCGCTGTTTCAGCGGTCTTCGGCGATACCAACATCTCGACCAAGGGAAGCAGCCTCTCCAGCGGATTCAAGACGATCGAGAGCAATACCAGTACAACGGACTCCCTGACGTTTGACTTTTCGAACAGCGCCAGTGACAAGATGTTCGACAAGTTGCTTGTTCGCGTCAAAAAGTGAGCTCTCACCCGGCCCCGCTCCTTCCGCTGATGAGGATCAGCCATGTCTCGTTTTGTGCTGTGTCTTTCCCTGCTCGCGGCAACCGCCGGATTCGCCCAGAGCGCTGAGCCCCCGCCCCTCGTTCCCGCTGAAGAGTCCACTGCGCAGCCAGCGCCTCGGGGCGAGGTGTTTCCCCGCGAGCACCGGGAGGGCACGGAGTATGCCGTCCGCTTTGCCGGCCGGCTCATTCTCCAGCCTCCCGCTGGCATCTTGGCCGGCAGCCTGGTGGGTCTTGGGGGTGTCTTCCCCGCCTTCATCATCGGCGTGATGGCGTGTGAAAGCCGCCCAACAAACGCGAGCCGCTCATCGTGTCTCGACACCGCCCTCTACACAGGCTTCGGTGTGGGCGCATCTTTGGGGGCCGGGCTCGGCGTGCTCGGCATGGGGTATCTCCTCAAAGGCGAGGCCCGGACAGGGGCCGTGATGGCGGGGGCGCTTGCGGGCTCCGCCCTGGCAACAGCCCTCTTGATCACCTCGGACCGCAGAGATACCAAGGACCACCTGATGCTCCTGGTGCTCGCACCCACGGCCGGAGCCACGTTGCTCTACGCGCTCTCGGATGCCTTCTTTCCGGAGCTCTCACGCGCCGTCGCTCCCGGCCGCGGCGACACGCCCCAAAGCGACGAGGACGAGTACGTCCGCGTCCTGCCCATGCTGACCCCCACCCTCTCGGGAGGAATCGTGGGAGGGCTCATCGGCCGGTTCTGAACCGAATACTGTCTCCGCGTCCGACAGCACTGTTCAAGAACCCACACTGATCGGCGCGTGGCTGTCTGCCTTCGAAGCAACGCGTTAGGCCTCTCCTGTATCCAATGGGGGGAGGTCCACTCTGATGCAAGCCAGCTCTCCCGGGCTCGCGGGGCACACGTATCCGGATCCACGCGAAGCCCCCATGCCTCTTTCCTCCCGTTCCGCCTGGCTCGAGCGGCTCGACGCCCTCCTGCTGCCGCGGGACCCTCACGAGCTGGCCCCCGAGGACCTGGGCCGCTTCCGCTCCACCTCCATCGCCTCGGTCGTCCTGCTGCTGGTGAACCTGCTCCTCCTCGCGACGCTCCCGGAGGAGCTCGACCCCGCGCTGCGCGAGCCCCTGCTGCTCATCTCCCGCTGCACCGCGGTGCTCCACGCCTCTACCCTGCTGCTCATGCGCGGCGCGCGCTCCCCCCGGCTCCCCGCCCTGCTCCTGTGCTCCACCCTGGCCGTGGGCTACATCGCCGCCAACCTCGCCCTCGGCAACCCGTATGGGGCCTCTCACGTGGCCAGCCCCTGCATCACCCTGCTGGCCTTCTTCCTGCTCGGGGCGCGGGGCGGCCTGGGCTTCGCCACCCTCATGGTGCTGTACGCGGTGGCGATCCAGCCCTGGGTCCTGGGCCCCGTCAGCCGGCTGGCCCTCCCCGGCGCCGGAAACCTCCCCCTCCTGGGAGACATCTTCGCTGCCCTCTGCATCATGGGCGTGTGGACGCTGAGCTGGCTCCACAGCCGGGCCCGCGACTCGGCACAGCAGGCCCTCCACCAGTCCCTCAAGAGCCTCCATGAGAGCGAGCGCAAGCTGTCCAGCCTCGTGGAGAGCACCGAGGACATCGTCTGCTCGCTCGACGCCGAGGGGCGCCTGCTGACCGCCAACGCGGCCATGCGCAAGTCGTACTCGCTGCTCTTCGGCCTGGAGCCCCTGCTGGGCCAGCCGCTCGCCCAGCCCCCCTTCCTCGAGCGCCACCCCGAGTGGCCCGAGAACTTCCGCCGCGCGCTCCGCGGCGAGCCCGTGCGCGTCGAGATCGTCTACCCGCGCGGCAAGGAGCAGCTCGCGCTGGACTTTTCCCTCACCTCCATCACGGATGACGATGGGAAGCCCGCGGGGGTGACCGTCTTCGGCCGCGACGTCACCGCGCGGCGGCAGGCCGAGGCCCGGCTCGGCGAGCTGCACCGCACCCTGCTGGAGACCACCCGCAAGGCCGGCAGGGCGGAGATCGCCACTGGGGTGCTCCACAATGTGGGCAACACCCTCAACAGCGTCAACGTCTCCGCCGCGCTCGTGGCCGAGAAGCTCCATGGCTCGCGGGTTCAGGGCCTGGTGCGCGCCACGGAGCTGATGAAGGAGCACACCCCGGACCTGGGGGACTTTCTGACACGTGACGAGAGGGGGCGCCTGCTGCCAGAGTATCTCCAGTCCGTCTCGCGGCAGATCGCCGAGGAACACGCAACAATGAGGGTGGAGCTGCAGTCCCTGACGAAGAACGTGGACCACATCCGGTCCGTCGTGGCCATGCAGCAGGAGCATGCCCGCTTCGTCGGAGCGGTGGAGGAAGTGACGCTGCCCCAGCTGCTGGATGATGCCCTCCGCCTGCACGCCACTTCCTTGGATCGGCTGGGCATCCAGGTCCGCCGGGAGTACACCCCCGTGCCGCCTCTCCGGGTGGATCGGCACAAGCTGCTGCAGATCCTCGTCAACCTGCTGAGCAACGCGCGCCACGCGCTGGTCGAGGGCCCGAGCCCGGACAAGCAGCTCACCCTGCGCATCTCCTCCCAGCCTCAGGCGCGGCTCCGCATCGACGTGGCCGACACCGGCGTGGGCATTGCGTCCGAGAATCTTCCGCTCCTCTTCGGACTCGGCTTCACGACGAAGAAGGACGGCCACGGGTTCGGGCTGCACGCCAGCGCGATCGCGGCCCGCGAGCTGGGGGGAAGCCTCACCTGCACCAGCCCCGGCCCGGGCCAGGGTGCCACCTTCACCATCGATCTTCCTCTTAGCCCCGAGCACGACCGCGCATGAGCATCTCCGCGTCGCCCCGCCGTCGCATCCTCATCATCGACGACAACCCCTCCATCCATCAGGACTTCAAGAAGATCCTCTCCGCCACCGAGGGCACCACTTCGCTGGACACCCTGGAGACGGCCATCTTCGGCTCGCCCCAGTCCCGCTCCGGCGGCGCCTACGCCTTCGAGGTGGACTCGGCCTCCCAGGGTGAGGAGGGCGTGCAGTTCGTCCAGGAGGCCGCCAGGGATGGGCGGCCCTACGCCCTGGCCTTCGTGGACATCCGCATGCCGCCCGGCATCGACGGCGTGGAGACCACCTCGCGGCTCTGGAAGGCGGACGAGGATCTTCAGGTGGTGCTGTGCTCCGCCTATGCGGACTACTCGTGGGAGGAGGTGGCGCAGAAGCTGGGCATCAACCAGCGCCTGCTCATCCTCCGCAAGCCCTTCGACAACATCGAGGTGCGCCAGATGGCGCACGCGCTGGCGCAGAAGTGGGATTTGTCCCGCCAGAGCCGACGCCGCGAGGAGGAGCTGGCCCAGGCGGTGGCGGCCCGCACGAAGGAGCTGGAGGCCACCCACGCCCGGCTGCGCCAGGAGCTGGAGGATCGCGCGAAGCTGGAGGCCAAGCTGGCGCTGTCCCAGCGGCGCGAGGCCCTGGGGCGGCTCGCCTCGGGCATGGCCAACGAGATCAGCAGCCCGCTGGGCTTCGTGAGCACCAACCTCAACCACCTGCGCTTGGCACTGGAGAAGCGCCCCCAGGGCGCTCCGCTGGAGGAGCCCGCGGATCTCCTGGATGCCTGCAAGGACGCCATCGAAGGAACGGATCGGCTCAAGCGCATCGTCCAGGACGTCAAGCTGTTCGCCCGTGTGGGCCCGCAGCCGGGCGTACCGGTGAACCCGCGCAAGTCGCTGAACGAGGCGCTGGACAAGGCCGTCCCCGCCCTGGGCTCGCGCATCCAGCGGATGCTGGAGCTGCAGGACGTGCCGCAGGTGCTGGCCAGCGAGGAGGGGCTGGCGTACGTCTTCCTGAACCTGATCGTCAACGCCGCCCAGGCCCTGCCGCAGAGCCACCCCGAGCCCAGGGTGCGGGTGAGCCTGAGCGAGAAGGGCTCGGACGTGCTCATCGAGATCCAGGACAACGGCAGCGGCATCGAGGCCGAGCACCTGGAGCACATCTTCGAGCCCTTCTACACGACGAAGCCGGGCGGCTCGGGGCTGGGGCTCTCCATCTGCCACAGCGTCATCACCGGGTTCGGCGGAGACATCTCCGTGGACAGCACGCCGGGCAAGGGCACCACCTTCCGCGTCCGGCTGCCGAAGGCCCCTTGAGGGACGCACCTCCTCACCCCCACCGAGCGCCATGCCCGTCCTGTCCCAGATCTTCATCCACCCCATCAAGTCCACCCGCGCCCTGCCGCTGACGCAGGCCCGGGTGGAGCCCATGGGGTTGGAGCACGATCGCCGCTGGATGCTGATCCGCCCCGACGGCTCCTTCATCACCGGGCGTGAGTCTCCCTCGCTGGTGCGCGTGAGCGCCGTCCCCACCGAGGGCGGGCTGCAGCTGGCCGCTCCGGGAGTGCCCGAGCTGCGAGTGCAGGCACCTCCCGCGGACGCGCCCCGGCAGGAGGTGACCATCTGGAGCGATCGCTGCTCGGCGGCCCGGGTGGGCGAGGCCGCGGACCGCTGGTTCAGCCAGTACCTTGGCGAGCCCGTGGCCCTGGTCTACGTGGACGCACGGATGGAACGCCCGGTGGATCCGAAGTACGCCGGCCCCGAGGATCGGGTGGGCTTCCCGGATGGATTCCCGCTGCTGCTGCTGTCTCGTGCCTCGCTGGAGGCCCTGAACGCGCGCCTGCCCCAGCCCGTCACGGTGGAGCACTTCCGCCCCAACCTCGTGGTGGAGGACTGCGAGCCCTTCGCCGAGGATGGCTGGAAGCGCCTGCGCGTGGGCAGTGTCGAGCTGGAGGTGGTCAAGCCCTGCGCCCGCTGCGTCTTCACCACGGTGGATCCGCAGACGGGCGAGAAAGCCAAGAACGGAGAGCCGCTGCGCACGCTCACGGAGTTCCGCCGCATGAACGGCAAGGTGATGTTCGGCCAGAACGTCCTGGTGCGCCGCCCGGGGATGATCCGGGTGGGCGATCCCATCACGTGGTGACGTAGAAGCGGTAGAGCACCTCGGCGTTGCCCTTGGAGAAGCCCTTGAGGACCTCGTGCCCGAGGTTCTTGGCGCCCAGCATCTTCAGCCCGCCCGCGGCGAAGCCCATGACGGACAGCTCGAAGTAGATGTGGGGACGAGGCACGCCCACCAGGTGCAGCTCCGAGGCGTTGGCCTCGGCCTTCACCTTCAGCTCGCCCTCGGTGAAGTATCCCTTCCAGATGCCGGGCGTGAAGAGGAGGAAGCGCCGGAAGTCTCCCGCGGCGAAGAGCGTCTTGAGCTGCCCCTGCCCCAGCGCGTACTCCGCGGAACGGGCGCCAAACTCCCAGAACACCTGCGTCTCGCCGCCATAGAGGCGATCAATCAAGGCCTCATTGAAGCGCAGGAAGGCCTCCACCGGCAGGCGCGACACCGGCATCACTGTCTGGGCAAAGAGGGGCTCGCGCTGAGCGAACTCCTGGATGAACTGCTTCCACGCCGCCTGTCCCCGGTCCTGAATCACCATCATCTGCCGCGCCAGGAAGGCGACGCCTTTGACTTCCATTGAGGAATCTCCACGGCCCGCACCGAGCCAGAGGGCGCCCGGTGGCCCCATTCTGCTTCTCCGCACTTGGAAATGTACATGCCCCACGGGGTCGCGAAGCCAGTACGCTGGCCCCATGCACCTGCCGCTGCTGTTGGGCCTGACCGCGATGATCACCTCCAGCACCCCGCCTCCCCCGGACTTCAACGCCGAGGCCGCGACGCGCTTCGCTGACCTGGCGCTGGCCTGCGTCCACCAGGAGTACCCCAACAAGATCGCCCACGTGCTGAGCGGCGACAAGGATGCCCGTCCTCCTCGCGAGCTCACCCCAGCCTTCTACGGCTGCTACGACTGGCACTCGGCCGTTCACGGCCATTGGCTGCTGGCCCGGTTGGCGCGGACCTTCCCCGACGCGCCCTTCACCCCGCGCGCCCGGGCGGCGCTGGCCCGGAGCCTCACCCCCGCCAACATCACCGCCGAGGTGGCCTACCTGAACGGCCCTGGACGCGTCTCCTTCGAGCGACCCTACGGGCTGGCCTGGCTGCTCCAGCTCTCGGCGGAGCTGCGCGAGTGGGACGATCCCCAGGCCAAGGAATGGGCCGCCACGCTGCAGCCGCTCGAGCAGGCCTCGGCGCAGCGGATCCGGGACTGGGTCCCCAAGCTCACACGCCCCATCCGAGTCGGCGAGCATGATCAGACGGCCTTCGCCTTCGGCCTCATCCTTGACTGGGCGCGGCAGACGAAGGACAGCGCCATGGAGCAGCTCCTCACGGAGCGCTCTCAGGCCTTCTACGGCAAGGACCGCCGGGGCCCGCTGTCGTACGAGCCCTCCGGGCATGACTTCCTCTCGCCGTGCCTGGCCGAGGCGGATTTGATGCGGCGCGTCTTACCGCCCGCGCGCTTCGCCGCGTGGCTGCGAGACTTCCTGCCGGAGCTGCCCTCGAATGGCTCGGCTGCGTGGCTGGAGCCGGCCGTCGTGTCGGATCCGGGTGATCCGAAGCTGGCGCACCTGGACGGGCTGAACCTGAGCCGGGCGTGGATGCTGGAGGGAATCGCCTCGGCCCTGCCCTCCTCCGACAAGCGCTTGGGGGCACTGCGCACGACAGCCAAGACCCACCGGGAGGCTGGGCTCCGCGCTGTTACCGGAGCCCACTATGAAGGGGGACACTGGCTGGGTAGCTTTGCCGTCTACCTCACTACGGGCCGGGGTTTGCCACACAAACCCTGATCGTGCGGATATGGGAGCGGTTCTCCCACGCCGGGTGTCTCACCCCGAGAGGGGCTCATGATCTACGAGGTAACGGGAGACATCCTCCTGTCCAGAACGCAGGCCGTCGCGCATGGCATCGCGCCAGGGGATCTTTTTGATCACGGGCTGGCGCTGTCGCTGCGCAAGCGCTGGCCCGCCCTGCTGCGGGACTTCCTGACCTACTCGCACGCGCACCACCCCAGCCCGGGTCAGGCCTGGGCGTGGGACCCTGGCACGGGGCAGCGCGTCATCACGCTGATCACACAGGAGGCGGTGCCGGGAGAGAAGGGCAAGGCGGGCCCGGCACGGTTGGAGAACGTCAACCACGCGTTGCGCGAGCTGTGCCGCATCGTCCGGGACCAGCACCTCACCAGCGTGGCCCTGCCCCGCCTGGCCACGGGCACGGGAGGCCTGGACTGGAAAGAGGTGATGTCCCTCATCTACGCCCAGTTGGGGATGCTGGACGTTCCCATCATCGTCTACAGCACCTACTACCCGGACCTGCAGGCGCTGGAGCCCCTCTCGCCCCGAGGCTGGGCGAAGCGCCTGCGCCCCGGCATGAACTGACGGAAGTCCCTCGCCGCGCCGCTACCGCTTGAAGCGGGCCAGCGAGAACCGGGACAAGTCCCAGGGAACGGGCCGCTCCGCCGCCATCCAGGCCGCGATGCGCCCGAGCAGCACGGTGAACTTGAACCCGTGGCCGCTCAGCCCGCCCACCAGCGTGACGCGGGGCTCGCCGGGCAGGTGATCCACCACGAAGTCCTTGTCCGGCGTCATCGTGTAGAGGCAGACCTTCTCGAAGGCCACATGCGGCGAGAGCCCGGGCAGGTGCTGAGCGCGGTAGCGGCGCAGCGGCTCGCGGTCCGCCTCGTGGAGCTCGCGGTCCACCCGATCTGGATCCGTGGGCGTGCCCGTCTGGTGCCACGCCACCTTCACCCCGGCCGCCTGGCCATCGTGCGGAAAGCCGTAGAAGTCCGTCGCAAAGTCGATCCACACCGGGAAGCGCTCCACGCCGAACTCCGCCCCCGGCACCTCCGGCTCGAAGTGGCAGTAGGTCTGCCGCGTCACCGTGAAGGGCAGCGGGACGAACTGCTCCAGCAGCCGCGCTGTCCACGGACCCGCAGCGACGATCACCCGATCCACCTCCAGCGGCTCACCGCCCGCCAGCGCAAGCCGGACTCCGCTGGGACGAGGCTCCAGCCCCTCGACGGTGGTCTTCACGAGCAACCGGGCGCCCCTCTCAGCCGCCAGACGCAGGTTGGCGCGCACGCACGCAGAGGCCCGGAGAAAGCCCGCCTCCCGCTCGAAGACGCCGGACTCTCCCTCGAGCAACCGGAGCCTCGGGAACCGCCGGGCGCAGGCCGCCGGATCCAGATCCTCGAAGGGCACGCCGTTCTCCTTCAGCGCACGCCGGATCGCGGCCAGCTCCGGGTGCGCCGTGGGTCCGAAGAACAGCCCACCGCAGCGCGTGAAGAGGGACTCGCCCGCCTCGCGCTCCAGCTCATCCCAGAGCGGGTAGGCCTGCCCCATCAGCGCCGTATAGAAGCCGTCCGTGTAGGTCTTCCGGATGATGCGCGAGGTGCCGTACGAGCTGCCCCGGTCATGGTCGGGCTCGAACTGCTCGACCACGGTGACGTCGTGCCCCTCTCGGGCCAGGAATCTCGCCGCCGCGCTCCCCACGCCTCCCGCTCCCAGCACTGCGATGCGTGCCATGTGCCACCTCGGCTCCGCCGGTTGACCGGCTCAACACTTCGTGCGCTGAAAGCACCATAGACCGCTTGCCAGTGGGCAATCCGCTGCCCATGTTGGGGGCCACTTTCCACCGGAGCGCGGGAACGGTGTCTCGCGACGACACGCTGCAAGGCCTGAGATTGGGGGTTCGCGGTCTGGGCCTCTCCATCTCCCAGCAGCTCATCAGTGCGCTGGGCGGCACCATCCGCGTGGAGAGCCAACCGAGCCAAGGCGCCACGTTCTCCGTCGAGCTGCCTCGGGTGCGGTGAGGCCTGCCTTCCTGCCTGCTGCCCGGCCTGCCTTGCAAGAGGCGCTCCTTCATCCCTGCACGCCGTGCGAGGAATCACCACTCTCCCTGACATCCGGGCCGCGCGGAATGCAGCGCCGCCCCTGATGAGAGGAGAGCCGTTCCATGGATGCCATTGCGCTCCTGAAGGCGGATCACAAGACGGTGGAGGCGCTGTTCCGTAGGTTCGAGCAGGCAGGCCGCAACGCGAGGAAGCTCAAGCGCAAGCTGGTGGATCAGATCGTGCGCGAGCTGGCGATCCACGCGGTCATTGAAGAGCAGGTCTTCTACCCCGCGGTGCGGAGCAAGGCGGCGGACCTCGAGGACACGGTGCTCGAGGCGCTCGAGGAGCACCACGTGGTGAAGTGGCTGCTGAAAGAGCTGGAGCACCTGCCGCCCGAGGCCGAGCGCTTCGACGCCAAGGTGACGGTGCTGATCGAGAACGTCCGCACCCACATCGCGGTGGAGGAGCAGGTGCTCTTCCCCGAGCTGCGCAAGGTCTTCGAGCCGAGCGAGCTCCGGGAGATGGCACAGATGCTGGCGCTGGCGAAGAAGGCCGCGCCGACCCGGCCGCACCCACGCGCTCCGGACAGCCCGCCGGGCAACCTGGCCGCGGGGGCCGTCTCGTCGGTGCTCGACATGGGCAAGGACGCGCTCCAGGCGGCGCGGCGCACGGTGGAGGGGCTCATCCCCGGCACCGAGGCCTCCGCCAACAAGCGCCGCCGCAAGAAGGCCGCGCGGGGCGCCGCCCGGCCCCAGGTGGGCGAGGGCGCTGAGAGCGGGATGCTCCACTGAGGTGAGCACGGGGGAACTACAGCTCCCCCACCTTCACCTTGGCGAGGATGGCGGCGGCCGCGTCCTTCCCGGACAGGGCGCCGCCCTCCATGAAGCCCTGCCACCCATAGAACGAGTTGGCGTGCTCGCCGGCGAAGAAGAGGTTGCCCACGGGCTTGCCCTCGTTGCCGCAGATCGAGGTGAACTGCCCAGGCCGGTAGGCCGTGTAGCTGCCCCGCGTGTTCGGGTTGGACGGCCAGTGCTCCAGGTGCGCCAGGGCCTTGCCGCTCGCGTCCCGCGTGAGCCGCTGCGCCGCGCCCGGGTAGAGCCGGCCCAGGTCTGCCACGAAGCGATCCACCTCGCGCGGCACGTTGCGCGGATCCAGGTTGGCCCCGCGCGCGGCGCTCGAGTAGTCCGTGAGCACGGCGCTCTGGGCGGTGGCGTGCGAGGGGTTCGTCTCCCACGTGGCTTGGTGGTTCGGCAGGTCCGAGTACGAGGCGCCGTTGCCCCTGCCTCCGCCCAGAACGGGCCGTTGAAGCCCACCATCATCTTCGCGTTCGTGCCGTAGCCCATCTGATTGATGGCCAGTGTCTTCCACGCCGGCAGCGCCAGCGACACATCCAGCGCCACGGTGCGCAGCACGGTGAAGGGGATGGCGAACACCACCGCGTCATAGGTGGCGGCGATGGAGGTGGAGCCGCGCCGGAACGAGAGCTCCACGGCCCCGGCCGCCGTCTTGCGCGCGGACTCAAGCCGCTCGCCGTAGCGGATCTGCCCGGGCAGCCGCGCCGCGAGTCCCTGGGGGATCTGTTGGTTGCCGCCCACCAGGTGGTACCGCTCGTCGCTCACGCCAAAGGGCTCGAAGCGCGAGCGCCGGTTCGCGCGGATGAAGAAGAG
The DNA here is from genome assembly GCF_000737315.1 of Hyalangium minutum. GTDB lineage: Bacteria > Myxococcota > Myxococcia > Myxococcales > Myxococcaceae > Hyalangium > Hyalangium minutum. The sequence goes on along the minus strand of NZ_JMCB01000013.1, from coordinate 321,680 downwards.
GAAGTTGAGGCAGCTCAGCTCGTGCGCTGCCAGCCCGTACTCGGCCTCGTACGCAGCGATGATGGCAGCCTTCGCCACGGGTCCCGCGCCCCGCGTCTCCAGGTAGGTGCGCAGGTCCATGAGATCGAACTGGCGATCCACCGAGGTGTACGTGTCCGCCGTTGGAGCGCTCGAGAGCGCTCGGAGATCCGGACGTATCGCCGACACGAAGGCCCGGTACTCGTCGACGACGGTCACCTCACCATGCAGCCGACCGCCGAAGTAGTAGAAGACCTCGCCCGGCGCTTTGGTGACGTCCTCCTTGGCGAGGCCAAACTCCTGCGCGTAGCCGAGCATCGTCTTGTGGCCGGTGTCGATGAACTCGCCACCGCGCTCTACCACTTGCCCCGGGAAGTTCACCGGGCCCGGGAACGCGCCGCCCATCGAGAAGATGCGGCCACCGGGCCGGTCGTTCGTCTCGTGGAGCGTGGCGAGGATGCCCGCGCGCTTCAGGTCATAGGCACACGCCAGACCCGCGATGCCCGCGCCGACAATTCCCACGCGCAGTTCGCCCGTCCGGCCTCCGCCCAGGGAGAGCTCTGCAGACGCCTGCTTGCCAGCGCCCGCCACGAGCCCAGCGCCCAGCACCGTGGCGCCCTTGAGCAGGGCGCGCCGGGAGACGCGCATGGCCTCCGCAGCCTCCCGGCTGGGTACCCCCTCCCGCTCTGATGCCAGGGCAATGCGGGTGGTCTGCCGGAACAGCTCGAACAGCGGGGTGCGGGCCATGTTCTTCTTCCTGGGGGTCAGAGGCAGCGGAAACCTGGAATTTCCGCACATTGCTAGAAATTAAGAATTCCAGCAATCCCAGAAGAATGCGCTTGGCCTGTGGGGAACAATGCCGCACCCCGCCCGTATGGACTGCCTCACACCGTGAGTGCTTCCTCCAGGAGGGAGAGCCCTTCGTTGAACAGAGGCTCGGGGATGGTCAGGGGGAAGAGGAAGCGCAGCACGTTGGCGTAGACGCCGCAGGTGAGCAGCACCAGCCCGCGCTCCAGGGCCCGGGTCTGCACGGCCTTGGTGAAGTCCGGATCAGGTGTGTGGCCGCCGGGCTGGCAGAGCTCCACGGCGAGCATGGCGCCCAGTCCGCGCACCTCGGCGATGCGAGGCACGCGGGAGCGCAGCGCCTCCAGCCGTCCGCGCATCTGCTCACCGAGCTGCTGGGCCCGCTTCACCAGGCCTTCCTCTTCGATGACATCCAGCACCGCGTGGGCCGCAGCGATGGCCAGCGGATTGCCCGCGTAGGTGCCTCCGAGTCCGCCGGGAGCGGGCGCATCCATCACCTCGGCGCGACCCGTGACGGCGGAGAGCGGGACGCCACCCGCGAGCGACTTCGCCGTGGTCATCAGATCCGGCGCCACGTCGTGGTGATCCATGGCGAACCACTTCCCCGTGCGCGCGAAGCCCGTCTGGATCTCATCGGCGATCAAGAGGATGCCGTGCTCGTCACAGACGCGCCGCAGCCCGCGCATGAGCTCGGGAGGCGCCACGTAGAAGCCGCCCTCGCCCTGCACAGGCTCGAGGATGATGGCGGCGACGCGCTTCGGATCCACGTCCGCCTTGAAGAGCTGCTGAATGGCGCGGAGCGAGTCCTCCACGGTGACGCCGTGCAGCATCGTCGGGAAGGGCACGTGGTAGACCTCGGCCGGGAACGGCCCGAAGCCCACCTTGTACGGCACCACCTTTCCGGTGAGCGCCATGCCCATCATCGTGCGCCCATGGAAGGCGCCGGTGAAGGCGATGATGCCGCTGCGGCCCGTGGCGGCGCGGGCGATCTTCACCGCGTTCTCGACGGCCTCGGCGCCCGTGGAGAAGAAGGTGGTCTTCTTGGGGAACTTGCCGGGGGTGAGCTGGTTGAGGCGCTCGGCCAGGGCGATGTAGCCCTCGTAGGGCACCACCTGGTAGGCGCTGTGCGTGAAGGCATCCAGCTGGGCCTTCATGGCAGCGACCACCTTGGGGTGGCGGTGGCCGGTGTTGAGCACGGCGATGCCGCCCGCGAAGTCGATGTAGCGGCGGCCCTCCACGTCCCACAGCTCGCTGTTCTCCGCGCGCGCCACGAAGAAGGGAGCCATCACCCCTACGCCGCGAGGGGTGGCGGCATCCTTGCGGCGCAGCAGGTTGGCGTTGTTGGCGTCGGTCTTCATCGGGGCCTCCAGCTCAGTACTTCACCATCACGTGGCGCACGGCGGTGTAGTCCTCGAGCGCGTACATCGACAGGTCCTTACCGTAGCCCGAGCGCTTCAGGCCGCCATGGGGCATCTCGCTCACCAGCATGAAGTGTGAATTGATCCACGTGCACCCGTACTCCAGGGCAGCCGCCACCTTCATGGCCTTGCTGATGTCCTGAGTCCACACGGAGCTGGCCAGGCCGTAGTCCGAGTCATTGGCCCAGGCAATGGCCAGCTCGGGGTCCTCGAAGCGCGTCACGGAGACGACAGGGCCGAACACCTCGCGGCGGACGATCTCGTCGTCCTGCTTCGCGCCTGCCACCACGGTGGGGGTGAAGAAGAAACCCTTGCCGCTGCCCTTCTTGCCGCCCGCGGTGATCTCGATGTGCTTTTGCTGCGAGGCCCGCTCCACGAAGCCAGCCACGCGCTGGAGCTGCTTGTCGGAGATGAGCGGCCCCATCTCCACGCCATCCTCCTGCTGAGTCCCCACCTTGATGGAGGACACCGCGCTGCTCAGGTCCGCCACGAGCCGGTCGTAGACCTTGGGGCCCGCGTAGATGCGGCAGGCGGCCGTGCAGTCCTGGCCCGCGTTGTAGAAGCCGAAGGTGCGGATACCGGCGACCACGCTCTGGAGGTCCGCGTCGTCGAAGACGATGACAGGGGCCTTGCCGCCCAGCTCCAGGTGGGTGCGCTTGACGCTCTGCGAGGCGGCCTGGAGCACCTTGGAGCCCGTGCCCACATCGCCCGTGAGCGAGACCATCCGCACCTGCGGCTGGCTGATGAGCGGCGCGCCTACGCTCTCGCCCCGGCCGGTGACGATGTTGATGACCCCGGGCGGGAAGAGACCGGCGATGAGCTCGGCCAGCTTGAGGGTGGTGAGCGGCGTCTGCTCGGAGGGCTTGAGCACCACCGTGTTGCCCGCAGCCACCGCAGGAGCCAACTTCCACGCCGCCATCATCAGCGGGTAGTTCCACGGCGCGATCGAGGCCACCACGCCCAGCGGATCCCGGCGGATCATGCTGGTGTAGCCAGCGGCGTACTCACCGGTGGCCATGCCTGGCAGACAGCGCGCCGCGCCCGCGAAGAAGCGGAACACGTCCGCGATGGCGGGGATCTCGTCATTGAGGGCCAGGGCGTAGGGCTTGCCGCAGTTGCGCGACTCCAGGCGGGCCAGCTCGGCGCCTTTGGCCTCGATGGCATCGGCCAGCTTGAGCAGCGCGGTGGCGCGGTCCTTGGGCGGAGTGCGAGCCCAGCCCGGAAAGGCCTTCTCGGCGGCCTTCACCGCGGCCTGAATCTGAGCGGGAGAGGCCTCGGGGACCTTGGCCAGCACCTCGCCCGTGGCGGGATCGAGGATGTCCTCCACAGCGCCCTCACCCACCACGAACTGCCCGTCGATGAACTGCTTGCCATCCATGGGGTCGTCTCCTTGTCCTGCGGGAGGGGCCGGGCGGGCCACCTCGGTTCGAGTCACTTGCTGCTGCCGGCCACCTGCTCGGTGCCTCGGGTGAGGCGCCAGGCCAGCAAGAGGGGAATGGCGGTGATGAACATGACGAGCATGGCCACCACGTTCGTCACGGGAACATCTCTCGGGCGCCCGAGCTGGTTGAGCATCCAGATGGGCAGCGTCCGCTCGTGGCCCGCCGTGAAGGTGGTGACGATGATCTCGTCGAAGCTGAGCGCGAAGGCGAGGATGCCGCCCGCCAGCAGCGCGGTGGCCATCTGCGGCAGGAGCACGTGGCGGAACGTCTGGAGCCCATCCGCGCCCAGGTCCATGGACGCCTCCACGAGCGAGTTCGGCATGCGGCGCAGGCGGGCGACCACATTGTTGTAGACGACCACGAGACAGAAGGTGCCGTGGCCCGCGGCGATGGTCCAGAAGCCCATCTCCACCTCGGCGATCTTGAACGCGGAGAGCAGCGCGATGCCGGTGATGATGCCCGGCAGGGCGATGGGCAGGGCGAACATGAGGGTGAGCGCCTCACGGCCGAAGAACTGGCGCCGGGCAAGCACCAACGAGGCCAGGGTGCCCAGCACCAACGAGAGCGCGGTGGCAGCCAGGGCCACCTTCAGAGACAGGCCAATGGCCTCGATCACATCCTGGCGCTCGGCGGCCACCCGGAACCACTCCAGGGTGAAGCCCTTGAGCGGGAAGCTGAACGCGCTCTCCTCGGTGTTGAAGGCGTAGAGGCACACCACCACGATGGGGAAGTGCAGGAACACCAGGCCGCCCCAGGCCAGGAGCTTCAGCCACCAAGGCGCGCGGGGGCCGCTCGCGGCGGCGGAGTCAGAGCGCATCGAAGGCCCCCAGTCTCCGGGCAATGGACAGGTAGATGCCGACGATGACGATGGGCACCACCGTGAAGGCCGCCGCCATGGGCAGGTTCCCGATGGAGCCCTGCTGCGTGTAGACCATGCTGCCAATGAAGAGCCCCGGCGGCCCCACCAGCTGCGGGATGATGTAGTCGCCCAGGGTGAGCGAGAAGGTGAAGATGGAACCCGCCACCACGCCCGGGAAGGCCAGCGGCAGGATGACGGTGCGGAAGGTCTGCGCGGGCCGGGCGCCCAGATCCGCCGAGGCCTGGAGCAGCTGCGGCGGCACGCGCTCGATGGCCGCCTGGATGGGCAGGATCATGAACGGCAGCCACACATAGGTGAACACCAGGAACCGGCCCAGGTTCGAGGTGGAGAGCGAGGTGCCGCCCACGTAGGGCAGCTCCAGCACCCACTCCAGCGCGCCATCGAGCCCGAGCTTGCCCACCAACCAATAGAGGATGCCGCCCTTGGTGAGGATCACCGTCCAGGCGTAGGCCTTGACGATGTAGCTGGCCCACATGGGCAACATGATCGCGACGTAGAAGAGGCCCTTGCGAAGCCCCTCGGTATAGCGCGCGACGTAGTAGGCAATGGGAAACGCCAGCACCGCGGAGGCCACCGTCACCGAGGCGGACATGCCCACGGTGCGCAGGATGATGTCCGCGTTGGCATCGTCCAGGAGCGCCTTGTAGCTCGCCCAGGACAGCTCCGGCGTCACCTCCATGGTGAAATCATCAAAGGTGTAGAAGCTCTGGGCCAGCAGGGCCAGCAGCGAGCCCAGGTACACCACGCCGAACCAGAGCAGCGGCGGCGTGAGCAGCAGGAGCAGGCGCAGGGTGCTCCGGCGGTAGAGCAGATTCGAGAGCGACCGCCCCACCCCACCCCGAGCGGGAGCGCTGGCCTGCGCGGTCGTCATGCTCAAGCCCCCGGCTCCAGTTGCACCATGGCTTGGCGGGACCAGGCCAGCCGCACGGTCTCGCCGATCGCGGGCCCTCCCGCCTCGTCCTCGCCATTGGGCAGGTTCGCGTTGAGCAGCACGCCGCCGGGCACCTCCACGGTGTAGCGGCTGGTGGCCCCGTGGTACTGCACGTCCACGAGCTTGCCCTCCACGCTCAGGCGGTCCCCCTCCCCCGCTCCGGCGGCCAGGCGGATGTGCTCCGGGCGGATGGAGAACGGCCGCTCCGAGCCCGTGAGGCTCTGGGCCAGCGAGCCCTCCACCACGTTCGAAGCGCCGACGAAGCGGGCGACGAACACGGTGCGGGGCTTCGTGTAGAGCCCCTTGGGTGTGTCCACCTGCTCGATGCCGCCTTGGTTGAAGACGGCCACCCGGTCCGACATGGAGAGGGCCTCTCCCTGATCGTGGGTGACGTAGATGAAGGTGATGCCCAGGCGGCGCTGCAGGGACTTCAGCTCGGTCTGCATCTGCTCGCGCAGCCGCAGATCCAACGCGCCGAGCGGCTCATCCAGCAGCAGCACCCGGGGCTTGTTGATGATGGCGCGCGCCAGGGCCACGCGCTGGCGCTGGCCGCCGGATAGCTCGGCGGGGCGGCGCTGGCCGAAGCCTTGGAGCGCCACCATGGCGAGCGCGGCATCGGCCTCGGCGAGGCGCTTCTGCTTGTCCACACCCTTCACCATGAGCCCATAGGCCACGTTGTCGCGCACGCTCATGTGCGGAAACAGGGCGTAGTCCTGGAACACGGTGTTGACGTCCCGCTCGTAGGGCGGAACGCCCGCTGCTTCCTGCCCATGGAGCAGGAGGCTGCCGGACGAGGGTTGCTCGAAGCCGGCGATCAGGCGCAGACACGTGGTCTTCCCCGAGCCCGAGGGCCCGAGCAGGGAGAAGAACTCCCCGTCCTGGATGGACAGGGAGACGCTCTCCACGGCCCGAACGGTGCCGTAGTGCCGGCTGATCTGTTTGAGCTCGACGGCGGCTGTCACGTCGGTCAGCGGCCGCCCATCACGGCGATGAAGTCCTGCGTCCACTTGCTGTAAGGCACGCATGTCCCCTGGCTAGCGCATTTGGCGACCGGCGTCTTCCAGAAGTGGACCTGTTCGAAGCGGTCGAAGCCGTTCGTCTTGCAGAAGTCAGAGCCACCGGGCGCCGGGGTCTTACAGGCATCGGGAACCACGGGGTTGGAGCCAAACCACTCGGCCAGGGCGGACTGGAGGTTCTTGTTGAGCGACCACTCCATCCACTTGTAGGCGCACACGGGGTTCTGCGCGCTGGCGTGCATCATCGTGGTGTCCGCCCAGCCCGTGGAGCCCTCGGAGGGGATGGTGGAGCTGATGGGCTGCTTCTCGGCCTTGAGGGCGTTGACCATATAGCCCCACGAGCTGGACACGGCGACGCCCTCGTTCTTGAAGTCGTTCATCTGCACGGTGGCGTCGTGCCAGTAGCGGTGGGCGAGCTGCTTCTGCTGGCGCAGCAGCTTGAGGACCTCGGCGTACTGCTTCTCGTTGAGCTCGTACGGGTCCTTGATGCCCAGCTCCGGCTGCTTCTTGGACAGGTAGAGCGCGGCGTCGGCCACGTAGATGGGGCCGTCATACGCCTGCACACGGCCCTTGTTGGGCTTGCCGTCCGGCAGGTTCTGCGGCTCGAAGATCACGGACCAGGAGGTGGGGGCCGTCTTGAAGATGTTGGTGTTGTACATGAGCACGTTGGGGCCCCACTGGTAGGGCACACCGTAGTGCTTGCCATCCACCGTGTGCCAGGCGGCGTTCTTCAGGCGCTCGTCCACCGACTTCCACGAGGGGATGAGGTCCGTGTTGATCTCCTGCACCTTCTTGCCCATCACGAGGCGCAGGCTGGCGTCACCGGAGGCGGTGACGAGATCGTACCCGCCCTGGTTCATGAGGCTCACCATCTCGTCGGAGGTGGCGGCGGTCTTCACGTTGACCTTGCAGCCGGAGTCCTTCTCGAACTGGGTGACCCAGTCGTACTTCTTGTCGGTCTCACCGCGCTCGATGTAGCCCGGCCAGGCGATGATGTTCAGCTTGCCCTCGGGCTTGCCGAGCTGCTTGGGAGGGGCTGCCAGGGACTGGCTCGCAGCAGCAATCACCACACCGACGGCCAACGGCTTGAGGTTCAGCATCCGCGTCGCTCCTTGAGGTTGAGGGCGAGTCCACGAGGGCCATGCGCGCCAGAGCGGGCCGCCTCCCCCGTGAAGCCCGTTCGGACTCTAGACGGGCGGGCGGCGCACGAAAAGGGCGGTGGCGAGTTCGGTCATCACCACCTCGCCTTTCTGGTTGCGGACCTCCATGCGGAACTTGATGGCGCCGCGGTCCGGCTTGCTGCGCGAGGGGGTGACGGAGAGAACTTCGGCACGGGGGGTGATGACATCGTCCGGGCGCACGGGGAGGAGCCAGCGCAGCTCATCGAGCCCGGGAGAGCCCAGGGAGGAGCTCGTGGTCAGCAGCCCCTGGACGAGCAGGCGGTGGCAGATGGAGGCGGTGTGCCAGCCGCTGGCGATGATGCCGCCGAAGATGGAGCGGCGGGCCGCCTCGTCGTCGATGTGGAAGGGCTGGGGATCGAACTGCCGGGCAAAGGCGATGATCTCCTCGCGAGGCACCTGGTAGGAGCCGAGCTCGATCACCTGGCCGGGATGAAAGTCATCGAAGTAGAGCATGGAGCACGGAGTATGCCCTAGCCCCCGTGCTTCTGGCGGAAGGACTCGGGGCTCATGCCCCACCAGCGCTTGAAGGCCCGGTGGAAGACACTGGGGTCGCTGTAGCCCAGCAGGAAGGAGACCTCGGCGATGGACACCCGGCGCTGCAGGAAGTCCGCGGCGCGCTCCCGGCGCAGCGCCTCGAGGATGCTGGCGTAGCTCTTCCCCTCCTCGGCCAGGTGGCGCTGGAGTGTCCGTGAGGGCATGTGAAGCGCCCGGGCCACCGCCGCGAACGAGAAGTCCCCGCCCCCGAGCGAGCGCTGGAGATAGGCCCGCACCCGCGCAGAGATACTGGGCTCCTCGGGCAGTGTGCTCAGGAGCTTCTGGACCTGACGCTCGAAGATGAGGTGGACGAGCGCATCGGCATGAACGAGTGGCCGGGCGGCATCCTCCCGGGAGAACTCGATGTCGTTGGCGGGGGCCTCGAAGACGATGGGGCAGCCATAGCGTTCCCGGTGTTCTCGGGTGTCGGCGGGCTCGGGATGGACGAAGCGCACGCAGAGCGGAGTGACGGGGGCCTCCGTGAGGAGTCTGGCGCCATGGACGAACTGGGCCATGGCCAGCTCCGCCAGGTGCCGATGCGCGAGCCTCCAGGTGCCCACGGGGGTGAAGCGCATGCGGACGCCACGGAGCGTCTCCTCGAACCGAAGGCGCTCGCCATCTCCCCAGACGCGCTGGTAGCGGACGCCCCGCTCGAGGGACTCCGCCAGGGTGGGACTGGTGGCGATGACGGCCGAGCCCACGTCATCGGGATCCACGACCGGGAGGCTGGCCATGTGGAGGCCCAGGTTGTCATCCCCGCTGAGCTCCACGGCGCGCTCGAGCAGGGTGTCGAGCGTGACGTAAGGGATGCGCGCCTCCAGGTCCTCCAGCACCGAGCGCGACAGGCCAACCTCCTGGCACAGCCGCTCCGAGTTCACGCCCGGAATCCCCAGCCCATCCAAGGCCTGGAAGGCATGGCGGACCTGCCGAGTGGAGAGCGAGGCGACAGCCGGGGAGGACATGCCCCGCAGGTCTACCGGTATCCTGGCGTGCGCGGCAATCCGTTCTGGCGCCCGAAGTCAGTGCGGATCGCCAGACGGGCAGGCACCCTGAAGGCATGGACACGACCATGACACCTCCCAAGTCCCTGTGGCCTCGCCTCCACCTCTTCGAGCTGCTCGATCAGGAGTGGTACCCCGCCGCGCTGAGGGACCATTGCACCAACTACTTGGCGGCCATCAGCCAGCGCATGGGCATCTTCGACGCGGCCGCTCCCCTGCTGCTCCGAGGCCTGGAGGCGGGAGGCACGGACACAGTGCTCGATCTGGGCTCGGGCGGTGGAGGGCCTCTGCCCCGGCTGGGTGGAATCCTGGCGCAGGAACACGGGCGGCGGGTGCGGGTGGTGCAGACGGATCTGTTCCCGAACGAGAGAGCCCGGGAGCGCGCACTCGCTGCGGGAGCGGAGTACCTGCAGGAGCCCGTGGACGCGACGAGGGTGCCGCCCGAGCAACGAGGCATGCGAACCCTGTTCAACGCCCTGCACCACTTCAAGCCCGAGGCGGCGCGCGCGGTGCTGGCGGATGCCCAAGCGAGGGGTGTCCCGATTGGAGCATTCGAGGTCGTCGAGCGCTCTCCGAAGGGGGTGATCGCGGCCCTCTTCATCCCGCTGCTCGTGCTGCTCTTCACGCCGACGATCCGGCCGCTCACCCTGCCCCGGCTGCTGCTCACGTACGGGGTGCCGCTGTTCCCCCTGGTCATCTTCTGGGACGGACTCGTGTCGGCGCTGCGGGCGCACAGCCCCGACGAGCTGCGGAAGCTGACGGACAGCCTCCCGCGCGAGAGCTACACCTGGGAGGTGGGCCAGGCACAGAAGCCGGGCAAGCCCGCCGTGACGTACGTGCTGGGCCTGCCCACCCCCGCGAAGTAACGCAGCCTCCGCCGTGAAGTCCTGACGCCCTCAGCGGCCCAGCACCACGGCGCGCACCCAGCGACCCCACGCCGCGACGCTCGGAGACGCAAGTGCCAGCGTCCACCGCAGCCGGCGCAACTGAGGGCGCGTCTTGGCGTCCAGCACCATCGGGTTGAGCAAGGTCATCGCCTCGGCCACGTGCTTCTCGCGGGCGAGCTGCAGCCCCAGATCCAGCTTCACCTCGAACAGCGTCGGCTCGAGCGCCAGCACCTCCTGCAGCAGGGTGATGGCGCCCCGGCGCTCGGTCTTGCGGCGGAAGTGGAGCCGGCCCCGCAGCAGCGTCTTCACCGCCTCGGCCCGGTGTCCCTTCGACATGTTCAACTGCGCCATCTGCTGCCAGAGGTTCAACTGGTGCGGGAACTCCTCCGCGGCCTGCGCGTAGACGGCCAGCGCCTTGTCCGCGAAGCCCTTATCCAAATGCCCCTGCGCCGCTGCCCGGAAGCTCTGCAGCGAGGCCTCATGCTCCTTCGTCCTCGCCAGCAACGGCGCCAGCTTCCCGAGCACCACCGGATCCTTGGGCTCCAGCTCCAGCGCCTTGCGGTACCCGGTGATGGCCTTCTTCAGCCGGCCTTTGGAGCGCGCGCGATCCGCCTCGGCGATGATCTCCGAACGCGATGGGGGCGTTTTGTCTCGGAAGAGCATGGCGTTCCCATCGTACCCCGCCCGCAGCGACGGGGTACGACTTGCCACAGGGACGTTATTTTCCAGCCTTGCTCAGGGCGAGCGTATGGGGCGCTCAACAGGCCGCGCCGCCCACTCCCACGCGGAGCCCCGATGCAGCGCCGCGTAGATGGCATCCCGCAGTGCGTTGCATTCCTCGTGGGTCAACGTGCGATCCAACGCGCGCAGCACCACGCGGAGCAGCACGTTCTTCTGTCCAGGCGCGATGCCCATCCGCGCCACCGCCGCCGGAGGCAGCGCCCGGTACGGCGTCTCCGAGAGCACCTCCACGCTCTCCACCAACTCCGCCCTGTCTCCGAGCGCCGCCCGGACCGCGTCGCCCAGTTCCTCGGGCGTGTCCTCCTCGGCGAGCGCCAGCGACAAGTCACGCCGCACCGCGGGCATCGAGGACACGGGGACGTATGGCTCCAGATCGAGTAACTGCGACGCGATCCGCGGATCCGCCGAGCGCAACAGGCGGATGTCATCCAGCCCCTTTCGCAGCATCAGGATGCGATCGAGCCCGATCCCCATCGCGAGGCCCGTGGTGCGCCCAGGCTCCAGTCCGCTCTCCTCCAGCAGCGCGGGCAGTGCCAGACCGCACTCGCCGATCTCCACCCACTGCGCGCCGTCGCGGACATCGATCTGCAGGCCATCGGTCGTGTACGGGTGCCGCGCTGGCGCTACGCGCAGCTCCCGTCCCGGCAACAAGGCGCGGACCACGATCTCGATCATCTCGCGAAGCTCCGCAGTTCCCAGTGTGGCGCCTCGGCGGACGCGCCACAGATCCATCTGGTGCGGCTCGCCGGTGTGGAGCCGGTCGATGCAGTCACGCCGGTACACGAGCCCGGGACAGGCCAGCAGCACGTCCTCGGGAGGAGCCTCGGCCAGCCGCCGCAGCAGCCCAGGAATCATCGCCGAGGTCTGTGTGCGCAGCAGCGCGGTGTCGCAGACGTAGCGCGTGTAGCGGGCATCCCGCGCGGCGCCATCGGGTGGGTAGTGCAGGTGATCGTAGTTGCTGACGATGGAGACGATGGGGCTCTGGCGGTGGACACGAACTTCGCAGCCCCAGGCGAGGCGCAGGGCCTCGAGCGCGCCCTCGATGAGGCGCTGCATCGCGTGGGGGCCAGCAGCAGGGTTGGTGAGATCGCGGACGGACAGCGCGCGCCGGACTTCCTCGGCGCTCAGAATGGCAACGGACATGGGAAACCTCTCGGCAGGAATGGGAGCGGAACGGACAAGAGCTCGAATGCCCCCCCAGCGAGTCCGGGCGAGCATCACGCCAGCGAGGCGATCCGCTACCGAGAGGAGTGCGCGCTACGGCAGCACGGCCTCCCGACGCCCAAACGGGGCCGGGGGGCGGCTAAATCGACGAGCACACACCACGAGACGCATGCCTCATGGTTAACCGCGCCGAGTCGCGCTGGCAAGAGCCCCCAAAAGCAAACGTCCGCTCCAGCCAAGCCGGAGCGGACGCGGTGCTCACTGCGCGGTGAACCCGAGGACTTACTGCTGCTGCTCGCCCGTCAGCGACGAGGCCTTCAGGCCGCAGTACCCGGGCGCGGGATAGCTGTACCAGGCGCACACGGAGGGGCAGTACCGCTGCGTGGTGTAGCTGCGGCACCACGACTCCGGCGGGCCCATCTGGGTCGTCTCCTCAGGAGTCCCGGACACGGACGCGGGAGGCAGCGTGCAGGCGGTGCCGGTCCAGTAACAGATGTACTTCGGGCAGTACTGGGCCGAGGTGTAGCTGCGGCACCACGACTCCGGCGGGCCCATCTCGGTCCGCTCGGAAGCCGGCGCGGCGGCCTCCTCCTCCACTCCCACGCCACAGCCGCTCAACAGCCCCACAAGTCCCACGAGAGCCAACAGACGCATGCAGAGACCTCCGGAAAAAGAGAGACGCGCAATTTAGGCGAAAATGGGAATACTGGAAGACTCTTCTGGATTCCTTGTTTACCAGGAGCTGTCCGCCTGTAATAATCCGCCGTGAATAGAAGCCGGCAACCTCGCTGCCTGGAAACGCTCCCATGACGACGATCAACCGCACCACCGCCACGGCCACCCGTGCTCCCGCCGCTGCCAGCACCGCGCTCACCGCTCCGCCTGCGGGCCTGAAGGAAGGAGACACGGGCCCCAAGGTGAAGCAGCTTCAGGACGCGCTGGTGGCGCTGAAGTACATGACGGCGGCGCAGGTGGGCGCGGGCGCGGGCACCTTCGGGCCCAAGACGGAGGCAGCACTCAAGAAGTACCAGGCGGACCACAAGCTGCCGTCCACCGGCTTCTACGGGGACCTGACCCAGGCCGCACTGAAGAAGGATCTGGCCAAGCTGAGCGGGCCGACTGCTCCCACCAAGCCCGAGACAAAGCCGGGCGTGTTCCAGAAGCCCCCCGTCGTCAACTCGCCGTCACCCAACTTCGATGATCGCAAGGGCGCGGACATCGACACGATCGTCCTGCACCACACCGCCTCCAACAACGGCGCGGCGGACCTGGCCCACATGCGCGACCCCAAGGCCGAGGTCTCCGCCCATTACATGGTGGACCGCGACGGCAAGATCTATCAGTTGGTGAACGACCAGAAGCGCGCCTGGCACGCGGGCAAGGGCGAGCTGCACGGCGTGCCCACTGACGTGAACGGCCGCTCCATCGGCATCGAGATCGTCAATGACGGCGGCGGCAAGACGCCCTACACCGAGGCACAGATGAAGTCGCTCACCCAGCTCACCGGCTACCTGAAGCAGCAGTACAACGTGCCGATGGGCAACATCGTCGGCCACAAGGACGTGGCAGTGCCCAAGGGCCGCAAGAGCGATCCGTCCGCCAACTTCGACTGGGAGCGGCTGCGCAAGGGCATCTCCTGATCGCTCGCGGTGGATGATTTTGGGGCGCGGCGGAGGTTTGATTTCCACATGCCTCACCTCCGCCATGCCTTTGCGCTGTATGCCGTCCGGGAGCTCGGCCGCTTCACCTCGGCCTTCACCCGGGCGCGGGAGAGCGCCTCGCTGGAGACGGGCCTCCAGTCCATCCGCGAGGCCTGCATCTCCACGCTCGGCATGGAGTTCGACACGCTGACGCGCTTCGATGCGAAGTCAGTCGTCAGCCTCTTCGCCTCGCCGGAGCAGGCGCGCATCCTCGCCCGGCTGGTGGACGAGCGGGCCAGCCTGCTCGTGCTGCACGGCCAGAGCGCGGCGGGGCTGGCCGACTGTGTGTACTCGGGCCAGTTGCTGATGTGCTCCCGGCAGCGCTTCGGGGTGCCGAGAGATTCGCGCGCCGCCGAGCTGCTCGAGCGCGAGGCCGGCCTGCCCTCGGCGCTGCTGTAGTTCCCTGCTCTCTCTCGCTACCAGTCGATGGGCTTGCGGTCCCGAAAGAACCCGCCCGAGGGACCGTCTGGAGGCAGCATCGCAGCCCAGGCGATGGTGTCGGCGCCCTGCTCCAGGCTGCGTGGAGCGCTGGAGCCGCCCATGCGCGTGCGCACCCAGCCGGGACACACCGCATTCACGAGCAACCCCCGCGGCGTCAGCTCCGAGGCCAGCCGCCGTGTCAGCGCGTTGAGCGCGGCCTTGGACACCCGGTACGCCGAGCGCGGCCAGCCCTTGCGCGCGTAGTGCCCGCTCCGCACGTCCGCGATGAACTCGCGCACCAGCGAGGCCAGAGCCTCCTTGGAGGGCGGTGGATCGAACCGGCGGCGGATCTCCGGAGCCAGGGTGCCCAGCTCGCCCACGCTGCTCGACACCATCACCAGCCGGCCGTGCCCCTCGAGCAGCGGCAGCAGCCGGTCCGTCACGTTCCAGGCCCCGAAGAAGTTCACCGCAGTGGTCTTCTCGGCCACGTTCTCGTCGAAGCCATCCATGGTGATGGCGGCGTTGTTGATCAGCGCCGCGAGCCGCTGCTCCCGGCCCGCGAGCCGTGCGCCCAGTGCGTCGATGCTCTCCTGCGAGGCCACATCGAGCCGCTCGAAGAGCACCTCGAGCCCCTCGGCGCGCAGGCGGGCCGTGGCCTCTTCACCGGAGGCCGGGTCCCTCGCCGTCAACAGCACCCTCACCCCCTCGCGACCCAGCTGTCGGCAGACCTCGAACCCGATGCCTCGATTGGCCCCGGTGACGAGGACCGTTCCCTTCGCCTTCGCCATACGTGTCTCCTCCCCCAACGGAGCGCCTCTTTTCCAGAGGGCCTTCTAACAGAGTCACTGCGTCTTTTACCGCCCGAATAAACACCCCAGACAGATAGAATTCCCCGCTTTGCTCGCTATTCCCACGGCGGCCGGTAGTCAGCGGCGGGCGGCGATCTGCGCGGCGGAGCGGACGCCCCCGAGCGCGGCGGCCAGGGTGCTCTGCCCGGGGAAGACAGAGTCGCCCACGAGCCAGAGTCCCGGCCTCACCGGCCGAGGGCCCAGCTCGCGGTAATGGTGGAAGCCGGCCCGGCGAGGCACACCGCCCACAGCGCCCGCCTCGCGCCGGGTGAAGCGCTCGAAGGTGCGAGGCGAGGCCGTCAGCTCGTGCCGCACGTCCTGCGACCACTCGGGCGCGAGGCGCACCAGGCCCTCGCGCATCCGCTCCTGGATGCGGGAGACGTAGAGGGCCTGCTCTTCGCTGGACTGTGAGGCCAGCCGGCGCAGGGGCACATGGGTGGAGATGGTGAGCGTGCGCTGGCTCGGGGGCGCGCGGCCCGTGTCCGCTTCACCGCTGATAGAGACGAAGAGGTGGTTGCCCTCCACGAGCGGAGCGGTCTCGTCCTGGACGAGCTCCAGGTGGCAGGCCTTGGCGAGCACACCTTCAGGCGCTTGAGCCACGCGGTACAGCATGGCCGCGCCCCACCCCTCCTCCACGCGCCCGGCCAGCTCCGCCAGCCGAGGGAGCTGCTCAGGCGCCTGGCCCAGCAGGCGCAGCATCCCCCGAGGCAGCACATTGGCTGCCACGCTGCGGGCGCGCAGCACGCCCCGGCGTGTCTCGACCCGCCAGCCTCCCGCCTCGGGCGCCAGGGCCTTCACGCGGTTGGCGAGAAGCACCTCGCCGCCACAGCGGGTGATGGCCTGCACGAGCGCCTCGGCCAGCCGGCCAATGCCTCCGCGCACGTGGCCCGTCCCGCGCCAGTAGTAGTCCATGGCGGCCAGGGCGAAGGGCGTCTCGGCCTCGGCGGCGCTGCACTGGATGGTGATCTGGCACAGCCCGTCGAGGTACGTCCGCAGGGGCGTGAAGTTCAGGAGCCCCAAGCGCTCCAGCACGGCGCCCAGCGGGCGGCCCACCCAGCGCAGCAAGGGCACATACCGAGGCACGCGGGCGGCATGCCGCAGCAGGGCCCGCGCATCCAACGGCGGCAACAGCGCCGGATCATCGAAGAGCGTCCACAGCGCGTCGGCGACCTGGCGCTGGAGCGCGAAGAAGCGGCGCACGCTTTGGACCGGAGCACCGGGCAGGCGGCAGAGCTGCTCCAGGAAGCGCTCGCGATCCCGGTAGACACTCAGGCGCAGCGAAGGCGTGCGCAGCTCCACGAGCGGATCGATCCAGTCCACCGTCACGTCCAGCCCGTGCCTCCGCACCCACTGACCGAAGAGCTGCTCCTCGGCGAGCCCGGAGCACAGGGTGGCGCCCGCCTCGAAGGCGTAGCCATCCCGCCGGAAGGTGCTGGCACAACCGCCGGGATAGTTGAGGGCCTCGCACAGCGCCACCCGGGCGCCGCGCTGCGCCAGCTCGAGTGCCGTGGCCAGCCCTCCGAAGCCCGCGCCCACCACCACCGCGTCGTACCAGGACTCTGGCATGGCCCCTGAGCTAACGCCCTACGCCTTCCGGAGCGTGAGGATCGACACCTCGGGAGGAATGCCGATCCGGAACGGGAGCCAGTGCCCCGTGCCGCCCGACACATAGAGGTGCCGGTCCTTCAGCTTGTAGCGGCCGAGCATGTAGTCGAAGACGAACCAGAACAGCGGGAAGCCGAAGAAGGCGACCTGGCCGCCGTGCGTGTGGCCCGCGAGCGTGAGGTGGGCTCCGCGCTCGGCGGCCAAGGGGAAGAACGAAGGATGGTGGGTCAGGCACAGCACCACCTCCCCCGGAGAGGTCCCCCCGAACGCCTTTTCCGCCGAGCTGCGCATCTGCTCCGCCCGGAGAAATGGGTTGCGCCGGGCCATGGGGTAGTCCACGCCCACCACACGCAGGCGTTCGCCGCCGTGCTCGATGACATGGGACTCATCCACCAGCAGGCGGACCGGCGCACGCTTCGCGAGGGACTCGTACCCCTCCAGGATGGGCTCCACGCCCCGCCAGTATTCGTGGTTGCCGAGAATGGCCAGCATCCCGTGCGGAGCCTTGCAGGCCGCGAGCGCCTCCATCGTGCCGTCGACCTGCTCGACGTCATCGATCAGATCGCCCGTCATCACCTGCAGGTGGACTTCCGCGGCGTTCATCGCCTCCACAGCGGCCCGGAGGTCCTGCGTGGTGATGAACGGCCCCACGTGAATGTCGGTGATCTGGCCAATCCGGAATCCATCGAGCGCGTCGGGTAAGTCCTTGAGCCGCACCTCCAGCTTGCGAACAACGAAGCCCGAGCTGCCCAGAACCACCCCTGCGGAGCTCGTGCCCACGGCGACGACGGGGACGGCACGCCCCATGTTCATCAGCACGCCGCGGCGCTCCAGGTCCACCCCTCCGGCCACCGGGCCTGCCGCCGAGGCCGTGGCGCGGCGCAGCTTCCACCACCGCACCAGCACGAAGGGCGTGCCGAACAGCACGACGATCAGGACGGCGACCATCCACATCGTGGAGAAGAGCTTGAGCGGCACCCCAATGACGGGGATCTGCCCCCGGAGCCCCAGCCCCAGCACGAGGGGCAGCCCCCAGGCCAGGAACGACAGCGCCACCAAGCCAGCATAGGTCCACGCACGCCAGCCCCGGGAGAAGGCGGGCCACAGCCGCTTCACCACGGCGTAGCCGATCAGGTTCAGCAGCGCGAGGATCAGGAGCCGGCTGATCATCATCACCGACATGGCGCCTCCTGCTCAGCCCAGGAACTTGGTCATCCGGCCCTGGGCCACGAGCGCCCCATCGTTCTCGCGGCGCAGGTCCACTTGGACGAAGGCCAGGGTGCGGCCGGACTTGAGGACGGTGGCCTCCACCAGCACGGTGGAGTCGCCAGGCGCGGGAGAGAACCAGGACACATTGAGATCCGTGGAGACGCCGGGCCGGCCGTCGCGGTCCGCGCTCATGATGGCCAGCGTGCCCACCACGTCCACCAGCGTGGCCACCGCGCCGCCGTGCAACATTCCGTTGGCGTTCTGCACGGCCTCGCCCACGGGCAGCCGCACCCGGGCCTTGCCCCCGCTCACCTCGAGCAGCTCCATCCCTGTCAACGACCGGTCATATCCACCCTGACCGAAATGGCTCAGGCGCTCCTTCAGCTTGTCATCCATGTGGCCTTCACCATAACCGGGGCCCGGACGGGATGCTCTCATCTCCATGCAGCGAAACCCACGGGAGCCTCGAGCATCCCTGTGCCCCGAGGAGGAAGGGACATGGATCTAGGTTTGGCAGGAAAGACGGCATTGGTTACGGGTTCCACGGCGGGAATCGGCCTGGCATCGGCTATCGGGCTGGCGCGCGAGGGAGCGCACGTCATCGTAAACGGCCGCACCGAGAAGCGGGTGCAGCAGGCAAGGGAGCAGATCCTCAAGGAGGTGCCGAACGCCAAGATATCGGTGGTAGTGGCGGACTTCGCGTCGGCACAGGGGGCCGAGGCCGTGACGAAGGCCTTCCCCGAGGTGGACGTGCTGGTGAACAACGTGGGCATCTTCGAGCCCAAGGACTTCGAGAAGATCCCCGACGAGGACTGGCTGCGCTTCTTCGAGGTCAACGTGATGAGCGGCGTGCGCCTGAGCCGCTTCTATTTTCCGAAGATGAAGGCGAAGAACTGGGGGCGCATCATCTTCGTGTCGAGCGAGTCCGGGGTACAGATTCCCTCGGAGATGATCCACTACGGGATGACGAAGACGGCTCAGGTGGCGGTGGCCCGAGGGCTCGCGGAGCTGACGACGGGCACGGGCGTCACGGTGAACTCGGTGCTCCCGGGGCCGACGATGTCCGAGGGCGTGTCGCAGTTCGTGGCGGACCTGGGCAAGTCCCAGGGCGTCGACGCAAAGACGGCCGAGCGCGACTTCTTCGTCAACGCCCGGCCGACCTCGATCATCAAGCGGTTCGCCACCACGGAGGAAGTGGCAAACATGATCGTCTACGTCTCCAGCGAGAAGGCCTCCGCCACCAACGGTGCCTCCCTCCGGGTGGAAGGCGGCATCGTGAAGGCCATCCTCTAAAGGAGTGGGCCGCTCAGGCGGCGTCCCGGGACCGGCGGGACAGCCGCTGGATGTACTCCCAGGCGAAGTCGAGCTCCCGCAGCCGCTGCTCGGCCAGGGCGCGCAGCTGCGGGTTGATCTCGGACGCAGCGTCCGGCTGGAGATCCCGGGTCAGGGCCTCGTAGGCGGCCCCGGCCTGCTCCAGGGTGGCGGGCTGCTGGAAGCCGAGGATCCTCCAGAACACCTGGGCCTGGGTGAGTTGGAGGTCCGTGGGCTTCTCCTGGGTGACGGGGCGCTCGGCGCTCGGGAGGGCCTCGGCGGGCACGGGCGGATCCAGGCGCCGCGACCGGGCGCTGCGCCGAGGAGAGAGCGGCGCGTTCGAGCTCCCCACCAGCGACTGCACCCGCAGCAGGTACGGGCCGACGCTCAGCTCGTCGTTCACGTCGATGAGGGTGGGCCGGACCACGAGCTCGCCGTTGAGCAACGTTCCGTTGGTCGAGCCCTCATCGATGACGATGGCCCCGCCCTCGATGGCGACCAATCGGCAGTGGATGCCCGACACCGTGTCGTCCCGGAGCACCAGGTGGGACTTCTTCGACCGGCCGACGAAGATCTCCCGCTCCGCCAGCGTCTCCTGCAACTTGATTCCCGACTCACTCGAGACCACAGCGATGGTGAACACGTTGGCTCCAAGCTCTCCCGCCTGGGGGAACAGGCGGGACATATCCCCCACCGCCCACCAAAGCAGGAGGCATGCCGACCTCCGCGCCTGCGCTAGAGTCTCGTATTTTCAAGCACTTGGAATGTCTCCTCACGGAATGACAGGCAGCCACGCGGATGAACTGTCAGAATTGACATCAGAGCTGACAGGCACCGTCAGCCACGAGGGCCCATGACGAGCGGCGACGAACCGAAGGCGCAGCAGACCGAGGGACAGGCCCCCGGAGATGAGGGCGCGTCGGGCCCCTCGATGGACCGAACCTCTCTGATTCCACTCCCGGTGGGGACCGATGTACCGGTTCTGAGCCAGATCACGCGGCGGGAGCGGGTCCTGCGAGAGCCCTCGCCCCCACCACCCGAGCGCCCCTACCGCGAGCCCAAGGCGCTGCGCGTCCAGCGCGAGGGTGTGGCGGATCTGATCGTCCCGCTGTACCCGGATCGCTCGTACGTGTTCGGGCGGGCGCCGGAGTCCACGGTGGTGTTTGCGCATGACGCGGTGTCGCGCCAGCACGGGCGCCTGGCGTTCCGCGAGGATCACCGCTGGGTGTACCGGGATCTGAACTCGCGCAACCAGAGCTTCCTGGGCGAGGCGGAGTTCCCATTCCAGGGCGACGAGCGCGAGTACTTCCAGGTGATGAGCGCCTCGCAGGACTGGGTGCTGGAGGCGGGCAACGTCATCCTGCTGGGCAACGGGCGCAGCCGCATCACCCTGCTGGCCGAGGTGCCCGAGGGACCCGTGGCGGGGCCGAGGCCCCAACACGAGGGCTCGAAGGCGGCAGCGGCGCTGGAGCGCTCCATCCACATCTGCGCGCGCCACCAGCTGCCGGTGTTCATCCTGGGCAAGTCGGGCACGGGGAAGACGTTCATCGCGCGGGAGATCCACAGCCGGAGCCGGCTGGATGGGAACTTCGTGAACCTGAACTGCGGCCGGCTGCCACAGGACGCGGTGATGCTGCACAGCGAGCTGCTCGGGCACGTGAAGGGGGCCTTCACGGGGGCGGCATTCGCGCGAGTGGGCAAGTTCTACGTGGCCAATGGGGGCACGCTGTTCCTGGACGAGGTGGAGTTCCTGCCGCCCGCGGCGCAGGACTTCCTGATCGACGTCCTGGAGGGAACGGGCAGCTTCGCGCCACTGGGGGCGGCTCCGGACTCGAGGGAGCCCCCGCCGCGCTTCCGGCTCATCTCAGCCTCGAAGACGCCGCTGCAGCAGACGGGACTGCGGCCGGATCTGGCCCAGCGATTGGCCACCGGGGATGTGATCGTGCTGCCGGCGCTGGAGGAGCGGCGGGAAGACATCCCGAACCTCGTGGCGAACTTCCTCCACCGGCTGAAGACGGAGCAGCAGTACGACGCTGAGTTCACCAGCGACGCGATCGCCTACCTGCAGCAGGTGGACTGGCCCGGGCAGATCCGCGAGCTGGAGGCCACCGTGAAGGCCGTGGTGGCGCGAGAGGTGGCGGCGCGAGCCATCGATGGCATGGGCTCCGCACGGATGATGATCACGTTGGAGGCGGTGAAGGCGTACCTGTCACAGCGGATGATCGGGTTCGGCTCACATGTGGCGGCGCCGTCCGTGGCTCCGCCGAAGCCGGCAGTCCCGCTCACACAGTCCGTGCCAGCCGTGCGCAAGCGGCCGAGCGACCTGACGGAAGAGGAGCTCCGGGCCGCGCTGGACAAGCACCAGGGCAACAAGACAAAGGCCGCGCAGGAGCTGGGAATCGCTCTGAATACGCTCAAGGACCGGATGAAGAAGCTCGGGCTCGCGTGATGCGAGGGCCCACGGCGCACGAGGGCAACAGCTGGCACTTCACGCAGTTCTCCGCCACGGGCTTCGCCGGGCACACCCCGCTCATGCCGTAGTGGCACAGCGCGAAGTCGTAGCGGACCGG